>JBBPYZ010000107.1:0-4813 GCA_038199465.1 Acidimicrobiales bacterium
ATCGACGCCGCCCGCGCCGCCCTGGACGGGGCCGGGGTGACGGCGGAAGGCGTGATCCAGGTGGTGGACGCCCACATGGAGCTCGCCCTGCGCCACGTGTCGGTGCAACGGGGGGTCGACCCCCGCCAACTGGCCCTGGTGGCCTTCGGCGGCGCCGGGCCCCTGCACGCCTGCGCCGTGGCCGACGCCCTGGGCATGCCGGCGGTGGTGGTGCCACCCCGGGCCGGCGTGCTGTCGGCGGCCGGGGTGCTGGCCGCGCCCCGCCAGGCCGACGTGGTCAGGTCGTGGCCCACGCCCGCTGACACCAAGGGCCTGGTGTGGGCCGGCCTGGAGGCGGCCAAGGAGGCCCTGGCCCGGGTGGAGGTGGCCCAGGGCGCCTGGTCGGCCAACCTGCGGGCGCTGGTGTCCGATCCCCTCCGGCTGTCCACCGAGGCGGTGGAGGTGGAGGTCGGCGTGGACTGCCGCTACGCCGGCCAGTCGTGGGAGCTGACCGTGCCCACGGTCGAGGCCTTCGGGGCCGAGCACGAGCGCCGCAACGGCTACCGCCGTGACGACACGCCCGTCGAGGTGGTGGCGGTGCGGGCCACGGCCCGGGTGCCGAGCGGCCTTGACCTCGGGTCTCTGCCGCCCGTCGACCGCCACGGGCCCGTGACCGGGCCGGCGGTGATCGCCGAGGACGACTGCACCATCTGGGTGGCCGAGGGCTGGGTGGCCGAGGTCCACCCGAGCGGCAGCTGGGTGCTGCGCCGGGAGCGGGGTAGGGAGGACGGTGTTGTGCATCCTGGCGACGATGGGCCGACAGGTGTTGGGGGACGGGCTGAGCCCGACGCCGAAGCTTCGGCTCCAGCGCTCGCAGCGGCTGCCGCAGGACCCGACGTTGACGCCCCTGCGGAAGCCGAGGCAGGCGCCGCCCCCGCTGTCGCCGCCCCCGGTGATTCCGCCGCAGACGCTGCGCCCGCCGTGCCCGACGATCCGGCCACCCTCGCTGTGCTGATCGCCCGCCTCACCGGGGTGGCCGAGGAGATGCAGGCGGTGCTGCGGCGGGCGGCCTCCAGCCCGAACATCAAGGAGCGGGCCGACTGCTCGTGCGCCCTGTTCTCGGCCGACGGCGAGCTGCTGACCCAGAGCGAGTCGATCCCCGTGCACCTCGGCTCGATGCCGGCGTCGGTCGCCGCGGCGATCGCCGCCTTCGACGATCTGACCCCCGGCGATCAGGTGGTGTTGAACGACCCCTTCGCCGGCGGCACCCACCTCAACGACATCACCTTGGTCGCCCCCTGCCACGTGGACGGCCGCCTCGTCGGCTGGGTGGCCAACCGGGCCCACCACGCCGATGTGGGCGGCATGGTGCCGGGGTCCATCCCACCGGACGCCAGCGAGATCTACCAGGAGGGCCTGCGCCTGCCCCCGGTGCGCCTGGGGCCGACGGTGGTGGCCGTGCTGCTGGCCAACAGCCGCACCCCCGACGAGCGCCGGGGCGACCTGGCCGCCCAGGAGGGGGCCAACGCCGTCGGCGTCTCCCGCTTCGCCGGGGTGGCGGCGGAGGGCTGGGCATTTGAGGAGGTGGTGGCCTACGGCGAGCGCCGCATGCGGGCCGCTCTATCCGAGCTGCCCGATGGCACGGCCACCTTCTCCGACGTCCTCGACGGTTCGGACACCGTCGTCAAGGTGGCCGTCACCGTGGCCGGCGACGAGGTGACCTTCGACTTCACCGGCACCGGTCCCCAGTCCGTGGGCAACCTGAACGCGGTGCGGGCGGTGACCGGAAGCGCCGTGGCCTTCGCCGTGCGCTGCGCCACCGACCCCACCATCCCGGCCAACGGCGGCGCCATGCGCCCCGTGCACCTCGTCACCGAGCCGGGTTCGGTGGTCGACGCCCAGCCGCCGGCGGCGGTCGGCGCCGGGAACGTCGAGGTGAGCCAGCGGGTGGCGGACGTCTGCCTGGGCGCCCTGGCCCAGATCGCCCCCCACCGGGTGCCGGCCGCCGGCCAGGGCACCATGAACAACGTCATCCTCGGCTCGGCCCAGGCCGGCTTCGTCTCCTACGAGACCCTGGCCGGCGGCCAGGGCGGCGGCCCCACCTCCCCCGGCGACAGCGGCATCCACACCGCCATGACCAACACCCGTAACACCCCGGTCGAGGCGTTCGAGCGGGCCTACCCGATGCGGGTGCGGCGGCTGTCCCTGCGGGTCGCCTCGGGCGGGGACGGCCAGCTGCCGGGCGGCGACGGTCTGGTGAAGGAGGTCGAGGTGCTGGTCGCCTGCACGCTGTCCCTCATCACCGAGCGGCGGACGTCGCAGCCGTGGGGCCTCCACGGCGGAGGCGCTGGGGCCTGCGGTGAGAACTGGCTCCTGCGCGGCGGCGTCGAGGACGGTGCGGAGGCGCTGCCCCCCGCCTGCACCGTCGCCCTCGAAGCAGGTGACGTGGTCCAGGTCCTCACCCCCGGTGGCGGCGGCTGGGGTGTGCCGCTGTCGAACGGCTGAGGGGTGCTTCGCGGGCTCCTCCAGTTCCGCATCGCAGGGCCCTCCAAATTCCGCAGGCTCGAGGTGGGCTGCCGGATGGAGCTGCACGCCATTGACCAACGAAGGGTTGGTGCCACTCCACGTTCTGCCCCTTGATCTGCTCTGGACGGCTTGAGTCCCCCTGAGGTCAACGGGTGACTCCGCGACGGTGGCACCCGCCCCATCCTCGACCGCGTTCCGCATGGCGATAGCGTCCCCCCGATGGTGACCGAGGCCGACCTGCCCCGACGGCTCGCCGAGCTCGAACGGCGGATGGACCTCCTCTTCGACCGTCTGAAGCTCGACGCATCCCAGGTGCGTTCCGAAGCAGAGCTGGCTCCTGCGGTGCGGGCCCTGCTCGACCGGGGCGACAAGCCTGGGGCCATCGCCCTGGTGAGGGAGCAGACCGGCATGGACCAGCCCGAGGCCAAGCGCACCGTCGAGCAGATCATGGGTGGATCATGAGCGGTGGCCATGTCATCCCCGGTTACGACCCGGGGAGCGAGCCGGCCGAGCCGGCCACCAAGCCTGCCGCCGAGCCGTCGCACGCCGAGCGGGTGCGCACGCTCGTGGCCGGCCAGACCCGGGGCTCGCTGGCCACCCTGGCCGTCGACCCGGCGGGCACGCCGTTCGGGTCGGTCGTCACCTACGGGCTCGACGCCATCGGCCGGCCGGTCAGCTTCGTCAGCACCCTGGCCGAGCACACCCGCAACCTGCTCGCCGACCCCCGGGCCAGCCTGCTGGTGCTCGAGGCGGTCGCCGACGGCTCGGACCCGCTGGCCGCCAGCCGAGCCACCCTCCTCGGCCGGCTCGAGCGGGTCGGTGACGAGGCTGAGGCGCAGGAGGCCAAGGAGGCATATCTGGCGGCCAACCCGCAGGCCTTCTACGTGGCCTACGGCGACTTCCTGTGCGTGCGGCTGGAGGTGCAGCAGATCCGCTACGTCGGCGGCTTCGGCCGCATGTCGTGGGTGGAGGTGGCCGACTACGCCTCGGCCGAGCCCGACCCCCTCGCCGCCCACGCCGGCGGGATCGTCGCCCACATGAACGCCGACCACGCGGAGGGCCTGGTCGAGCTGTGCCACGCCTACGCCGGGCGGGACGACGTCACCTCGGCCCAGATGACCGCCGTCGACCGCTACGGGTTCGAGGTCGTGGCCGCGGTCACCGGGCCCCGTCAGCAGGCGGCGTTCCGGGTGGGCTTCCGCACCGAGCAGGCCGCGCCCGACGCCGTCCGCAAGGAGCTGGTCGGCATGCTCCACGCCGCTCGCCGCTGACCGGCCTCCGGGCTGGGCGGCGCTCCTTACAGGACACGAAAGACCTCGGGCTCGGCGGGCCAGGATCGCTCCGGCGGGGTAGGTCGGCTCCATGAGCTCCAACCTCGAGCCCGGTTCGATTTTCCCGGACATCGATCTGCCCGATCACGTCGGCAACCCTCGGCGGCTGTCCCAGCTGGCGGCGGAGGACCCGGTCCTCCTGCAGTTCTATCGGGGGTGGTGGTGCCCCAAGGAGCAGGCGTTCTTCAAACGGCTCACCAGGCTGCAGGACGAGGCTGAGGTGGCCTACACCCGGTTCGTGTCCGTCAGCGTCGACCCGCCCGAGGTGGCCGCCGCCTTCCGGGCCGGGGCCGGCGCCCGCTGGACGTTCCTGTGCGACGCCGAGCGACGGTGGCTGGATGAGCTGGGGCTGGCGGAGACCGCCGACACCACCCACCGGCCCTACCTGCCCCGGGTGTTCACCCTCCTTCCCGACCTGACGATCCACGCCTCCTACAACGGCTACTGGTTCTGGGGTCGGCCCACCGAGGAGGAGCTCCGGCAGGACTTCCGCAGCATCAGCCAAGCCATCCGCCCCGACTGGGAGCCTTCGAGCGGATGACCTGGGCCTGGTTCGCCCTGTGCCCGGGTCCGCCGGTCGGGGCGTACGCATCGGCGGCCGCCTTCGGCCCGGACGGCGGCGCCGCCGGCTACCTCGCGGCCTGGCGACCCGACGCCGCCCATCCGGACGAAGCGGGCAAGATCGACAGCCGGGCCGTCGACTCGGCGGGAGCTTCCGGCTTCGCCTCTTTGGTGCTGGCTCCCGCGGGGCTGTTCCTCCCCTTCGACGACGTGGCGGTCACAGCCGCGCTCCGACAGGTGCTGCGCATGCCCCCGGCCCCGGTGTTCTCGACGCTCCTGGTCGGCGACGACCGGCTCGTCGGGGCGCTGACGGCGGCGCCCGAAGCTGGCGGCAGGCTGGACCACGACCCCTTCGCCAACCTCTTCCCGGCCCTGGCGCTGCGGGTCGAGGCGGGCATCCTCGGGTCGATGCCGGC
>JBBPYZ010000108.1:0-3927 GCA_038199465.1 Acidimicrobiales bacterium
ACCGATGACATCGACGCCGTCGAGGCCCGGGCCAAGGAGATCATCTACTTCTGATCGTGGGGCACGCGCCTAGGTTGCCAGCGTGGGCTTGTCGGTCACCGTCCTGGGCTGCGACGGCAGCTACCCCGGCCCCGG
This sequence comes from Acidimicrobiales bacterium, assembly GCA_038199465.1. Lineage (GTDB taxonomy): Bacteria > Actinomycetota > Acidimicrobiia > Acidimicrobiales > JAUJNH01 > JAUJNH01. The sequence continues at coordinate 136 of JBBPYZ010000108.1, forward strand.
CGGCGCGGCCAGCGGGTACCTCCTGCGGGGCGGGGGCGCCACGGTGTGGCTCGACTGCGGCCCCGGCACCCTGGCCGCCCTCCAGGCCCACGTCGGCCTCCACCAGGTCGACGCCGTCGTCGTCAGCCACGAGCACCCCGACCACCGCACCGACCTCGAGGGCTTCCACGTGGCCTGCGCCTACGTCGTCCCCCGTCGGGGCATTCCGGTGTTCTCCCCGTCCGGCGTGCGTCAGCACGGCTACCACACCGGGCCGCCCACCCTCGCCTTCTCCGACCTGGCTGACGGGTCCCGCTTCGAGGTGGCCGGGATGGCCTTCGCCGCCAGCCGCACCGACCACGGGCCCGAGACGCTGGCCCTGCGGGTCGAGGCCGACGGGCGCAGCGTGGGCTACACCGCCGACACCGGGCCTGGGTGGTCGCCGGGCTGCCTGGGCCCGCCCCTCGACCTGCTGGTGAGCGAGGCGACCTTCACCGCCGACCACGAGGGCGAGAGCCAGCACCTCTCGGGCCGCCAGGCCGGCCGGCTGGCCCGGGAGGCCGGCGCCCGCCGCCTCCTCCTCACCCACCTGTGGCCGGTCACCGACCGGGTGGCCCTGCAGGCCGAGGCGGAGGCGGCCTACGAGGCGCCGGCCGAGATGGCCGAGGCCGGCGCCACCTACGAGGTCTGAAGGCCGGACGAGGGCTGTCCCGGCCGTGAGTACCGTCAGCGTCATGAACGCACGCTCCTACGGCAGAGACCTCGACGGGTTGCGGCCGGTCGAGCTTCATCGCGACTGGACCGAGCTGCCGCTGGGCTCGTGCCTGGTCTCGTTCGGGCGCACCAGGGTGCTGTGCACCGCCTCGGTGGAGGAGCGGGTGCCGGGGTGGCTGAAGGGCAAGGGCCGTGGCTGGGTCACCGCCGAGTACTCCCTGCTGCCCGGCTCGACGGTGGACCGGGCCAGTCGGGAGGCGTCCAAGGGACGCCAGGGCGGCCGAACCCACGAGATCCAACGGCTCATCGGCCGGTCCCTGCGGGCCGTGGTCGACCTCGAAGCCCTGGGCGAGCAGCTGATCACCCTCGACTGCGACGTGCTGCAGGCTGACGGAGGCACCCGCACGGCCTCGATCTGCGGCGCCTATGTGGCCCTGCACGACGCCTGCACCCGTCTGCAGCAGCGTGCGGCCCGGGCGGCTGAGGAGAGCGGGGACGGGCCCACCATCCGCGCCTCACCGCTGGTCGACGCCGTGGCCGCCGTCAGCGTCGGCATCGTCGGCGGGGTGCCGATGCTCGACCTCGACTACGTGGAGGACGCCGGGGCCGACACGGACATGAACGTGGTGATGACCGGGGCCGGGGGCTTCGTCGAGGTCCAGGGCACGGCCGAGCGGGCCCCGTTCGACCGGGCCGGGCTCGACGCCCTCGTCGACCTCGCGAGCGGTGGCATCACCCAGCTGCTCGAGCTGCAGCGGTCGGTGCTGGCCGAGCCGCCGGCGCCCCGGTAACCCCCGGTGGAGGTGGTCCTGGCCTCGGCCAACCCCGACAAGGCCGCCGAGATCCAGGGCATCCTGGGCGCGGCCGTGCCCGGCCTGGTCGTGCGCCCCCGGCCCCCCGAGGTGCCTGAGGTCGAGGAGGACGCCCCCGACCTGGTCGGCAACGCCCGCCTCAAGGCGGTGGCCCTGTGCGAGGCCACGGGGCTGCCGGCGGTGGCCGACGACACCGGCCTTGAGGTCGACGCCCTCGGCGGCGCCCCCGGGGTGTTCAGCGCCCGGTGGGCCGGCGAGGGCGCCACCTACGCCGACAACGTGGCGAAGCTTCTGGCCGAGCTGGCCCGGCACCCGGGCGCCGCCCGCACCGCTCGCTTCCGCACCGTCGCCATCTGCCGCTTCCCCGATGGCCGGGAGGTGGTGGCCGAGGGGGCCTGCCCGGGCACCGTGCCCGCCGCCGCCGCCGGGGCCGGCGGCTTCGGCTACGACCCGGTCTTCGTGCCCGACGATGGCGACGGCCGCACCTTCGCGGCCATGGCGGCGGCCGACAAGCATGCCATCTCCCACCGGGGCAGGGCCTTTCGCGCCCTGGCCGCCCAGCTCACCGATCTCAGCGCGCCCTGACCCCAATTCCGTGACGTGTCGCGCTGAGGTCGGGCCGGCAGCCGGTCAGGCGCCTGTCCGGGCCAGGTCCTCGACGATCCGGCGGTGGGAGGCCGGCACCAGCACGGCCAGGTCGAGGTCGGGGGTGAGGGCCCGGGCGACGTCGGCGTCGTCCGGCCAGGCGCCGTCTCTACGCAGCCGGTCGGCCACGGTGGCCAGTGCCCGCGCGCCCGACCACCCGGCCCGCTCGACGGCCAGGCGGACGGCGACCCGGCTCTCGGCCACCTCGCCCACGCACTCGAAGGGCTTGGGCTGGCCCGCCTCGACCAGCCCGGCCAGACCCTCGACCTGGTCCGGGTCGTCGAGGACATCGCCGCCCTGGATGGCCACCACCTCGGCTCGGTCGAGCCACGGCGCCAGGGCCAGGGCCACGAAGCGGCACTTGGGGCAGCTGCGGTCCCAGCCGTCGACCCGCCTGGCGCCGTCGAGGCGGAAGGCGGCGTTGCACGAGGAGAAGACGTCGAAGAAGCGCCGGCCCCGCTCGGCGAACAGCCGGCAGATGGCCAGCTCGGAGAAGGGCCGCAGCAGGCTGTACCAGCCCAGAGCGGGGCCGACGGTGGCGCTGAGGACGCCGGCCAGCAGCTCTTCGGCAGCCAGCGACTTCGACCACTGGTGGTTGACCGCCGCCCCCCGCCAGTCCCGGGTGGCCTCCGATGCCGACCGCTCGTTCGACATCACCACCCGGTCGCAGCCGGCCCGCACGGCCACCAGGCACAGCGCCAGGCTGACGACCGCCGTCACCGGCACGTGGCCATTGCGGGCCCCCCGCCGGTTCAGCTCGAGCAGGAGGGGGTCGAGGGTCCGCCCCACGTGGACGGCCTCGCCGCCGGCCCGCTCGAGGACGGCGTCGATGACCGGGAAGCGGCGGACGCTGGCCAGCAGCGGATCCTCCCCGGCCGACTGCAGGGCCTCGATGGTGACGCACGAGTCCTTGCCGCCGCCCACCGGCACCAGGCTGCGGCGGGCCAGGCCCAGCGGGCCGCTCGGCCGGTCGGCCCGCCCGGCCGCCTCGATCACCGGGCCGGTGGGGTCGAGGCCGTTGACGAAGTACAGCTCGCCTAGCCCGGGCCCGAGGAGGCCGTCGAGCAGGCGGCGCTCGGCGGGGGACAGGCCGCCGGTGACGGCCACGGTGGGCGGGGTGGCCGCCTTGTAGTACGAGGGCGCCGCCGCCAGCCACAGCAGGCGGATCAGGGCCTCGTCGGCGGCCGTCGCCTGGCCGGGCGGCAGCTGCACCACCTCGGTGAGGGCCAGGTCGTCGAGGGCGTAGGACAGCCGCACGGTGCCGCTGGCCTCGTCGAGGTCGCAGCCGGTGAGGGAGAACACCTCGACCCGGTCGGGGACGAACACCTCGGGGACGCCCACGGCGGGCCGACCCTACCGGTGGGCGGGGCTCAGACGGAGGGGCCGCCGCCGCCCCCGCCACCGCCACACGCACAGGCCCCGCCGGCCGTCACCGCGATGGCCCCCCAGGGTTCGAGCTCGAAGGGGAACCGCACCGGCTCGGCCGGGGCCAGGCGCACCCCCCCCCGCTCGGAGGGGCCGATCCGGGTGAAGGCCCAACGGCCCTGGGCGTCGGTGGCCATCGGGGGCGGGCCGGTCTCCGGCGGCAGGTCGATCTGCACGTCCTTCACCTCTCCGCTGATCAGGTCGAGGACGTACAGGT
>JBBPYZ010000109.1:0-11078 GCA_038199465.1 Acidimicrobiales bacterium
CCCGCGCGTGGTCGCGCGGGGGGTGGTGCGGGCGCCTTGGCCCGAGGGGGCCCCGGCGCGCGGGGCGCGCCGGGACGGCGGGTGGGACGGCGTCGAGCCCACCGGCCTGGTCCTCGACCCATCCCGCCCGGTGCTCTGCTACGAACCTCCACCATGCCCGGCACCATGAACACCCTTCTCCGCAGCCTTGCCGCGGTCGCCAGCATCGCCGCCGGGGTGCTGCACTGGGACATCTGGGCCAACCACGGCTACCGGCAGACGCCCATCCGGGAGATGTTCATCGCCTCGGCCGTCGCTGGCGTCGCCCTCGGGCTGTTCGCCATGCTCCCCAGGCGGGGAGCCGCCATCCCTGCGGTGGTGGTCAACGCCGTCTTCCTCGGTGCCTTCGCCCTGTCCCGGGTGTCCGAGGTGCCCACCTTCCACGGTCCGTGGAGCGAGAAGGGCCTGGCCCCCGCCGACGCCATGATCGCCGGCGTCTCCACCACCCTCCTGCTGGTCGTGGCCGAGGGCGCCGCTGTCCTCTTCGGTCTCGCCTCGCTCGCCTTTGGCCGGGCCCGGCGCTCGGCCCCCCTGCCCTACGAGGTCGCCAGGGCCTGAGCCGGCCGGCGCCGGTAGCGTCCGGCCATGAGCCGGCGGTGGCGCAGCACGCTGGCGGCCTCGGTTGCCGGCCTGGCCGTCACCGGCTGCGGGTCGGCCACTCCCCCGGACACCGCGACGGTCCTGCTCACCGACGTCCGGGTCGACGACGGCGCCTGGCGGCTCGAGGGCCGGCGGCGCGACGGCCAGCTGTGTGCCACGTTGCGGGTCGACAGCCTGACCGAGCCGGTTGCGGCACGGTGCGGGCTGGTGCGCACCGAGCTGCGCCACCTCGAACCGGTCACCGTCGCCCTAGGCGGCGAGGTGGTCCTGTTCTCGGCGCTGCCGTCGGCTGCCCGACGGGTGCGCATCGACGGCGCCGACGGGTCGCTGCACATCGTCCCGGCCGACACCGCACCCGGCTTCCCGGGCCGGTTCTTCTCGGCCGTGCTCGACCCGGCCACCAGCCCCCAGACGGTCAGGATCTTCGCCGACGGAGGTCGGGCCGTCGTTCCCTGAGAGGCTGCGGCGGAGCGAGGCGGAAAACGCTCCTGCCGCTGATCGACCAGAATGGCTCGGTGTTAGTCGTGCGGGACCTGTGCGTGGAGGTGGGCGGTCGGCTCACCCTCACCGACGCGTCCTTCCAGGTGCGGGCCGGCAACAAGGTGGGATTGGTCGGCCGCAACGGGGCGGGAAAGACCTCCCTGTTCCGGGTGCTGGCCGGCGAGCGGCCCCCCTTCGCCGGCAAGATCGAGATCGTCGGCCGGTTCGGCTACCTCGGCCAGGAGCCCCCCCGGATGGACGACGGGATCAGCGCCCTGGCCCACGTGCTGTCCGGTCGGGGCCTTGACGAGCTGGGCACCCAGCTGGAGAAGCTGCGGCTGCAGGTCGAGGAGGACCCCTCAGAGCGGAACCTCGCCCGCTTCGGGCGGGCCCAGGAGGCCTTCGAGCACGCCGACGGCTACGCCGCTGAAGCCGAGGTGCGCCGCCTGTGCGCTGGCCTGGGGCTGAAGGCCGACCGGGTCGACCGCCCCGTGGCCGTCCTGTCCGGCGGCGAGCGGCGCCGGGTCGAGCTGGCCCGCATCCTGTTCGCCGGGGCCGAGGTGCTGCTCCTCGACGAGCCCACCAACCACCTCGACCTCGACGCCAAGGCGTGGCTGCTCGACCACCTCCGCCAGTACCGGGGCGCCCTCCTGGTCATCAGCCACGACCTCGAGCTGCTCGACGAGTCGATCAACCGGGTGCTGCACCTCGACGAGGGCACCGCCGTCGAGTACAAGGGCACCTACAGCCAGTACAAGGCCCAGCGGGCGGCCGACGAGGAACGGCTGGGCAAGGTGGCCGGTCGGCAGGCCGCGGAGATCCAGCGCCTGGGCCAGCTGGCCGACTCGATGCGGGGCCAGACGGCCAAGCGGGCCCGCACGGCCAAGACCATCGACAAGCGGGTCGAGCGCCTCGAGACCACACGCGTCACCGGCCCCAAGGCCGACCGGGGCATGCAGCTGCGCCTGCCCGACCCGCCCCACGCCGGCCGCACCGTCCTGGAGGTCGAGGGGCTGGTGAAGGGCTACGGCGGCCCGCCCATCTTCGACGGGGCCAGCTTCGCCCTCGAGCGGGGCGAGCGCATCCTGGTGATGGGCCTGAACGGGGCCGGCAAGACCTCGCTGCTGCGCATCCTCACCGGACTCACCCCCGCCGACGGCGGCACGTTCACCCTCGGCCACGGCGTCAGCTCGGGCTACTTCGCCCAGGAGCACGAGGGGATCCAGACGGGTCAGTCGGTGGTGTCCCACGTGCTGGAAAAGGCTCCGAACCTCAAGGCCACCGAGGCCCGGGCCCTGCTCGGCATGTTCGGCATCCGGGGCGACATGGCGTTCCAGGACGCCGGCACCCTGTCCGGCGGCGAGAAGACCAAGGTGGCGCTGTCCACGCTTGTGGCCGGCGGCCACAACCTGCTCCTGCTCGACGAGCCCACCAACAACCTCGACCCGCCCAGCCGCGAGGCCATCGGCAACGCCCTGGCCGGCTGGAAGGGCTCGATGGTCCTGGTCAGCCACGACCCCGACTTCGTGCGGGCCCTGGCCCCCCAGAAGGTGCTGCTCCTCCCCGACGCCTCCCTCGACTACTGGAGCGACGACCTCCTCGAGCTGGTGGCCCTGGCCTAGGAGTGTGCTGAAGTAGAGCGAGGCGTGCGCCGCCACACCAGGCCTGACCTGCCGTGAAGCGATCGCTCACGGCAGCCGAGCCGAGTATTTCAGCATGCTCCTAGGAGACGCCCAGGCGCGGCGCGGTGCTGGTCGTGCTGGTGCTGGTGCTGGAGGACGATGTGGTGGTGGGCCGGGTGGTGGTCGTGGTCGACGGCAGTGTGGTGGCCACCGTGGCCGGGGCGGTGGAGGCCGTGGTGCTCGGGCTGGTGGTGGTGGTCGTCGCCAGCGTGGTCGGCGTGCTGGTCGTGGTGGTGTCGGTGTTCGGGTCGTCGTTCTGCAGCTGGGTGACAGCCAGGATGATGAGCGCGATCAGGACCACGGCGCCGATGAGACCGAGGACCAGCGGCCAGTTGTTGCTCGGCCGCTCCGGCCGGCCGGGGCCCCGGGGCGGGAGCGGAGGAGGGGGAGGCGGTGGCTCGGCCGGCACCACCGGCATGGCCACCGTCTTGTCGTCGTCGTGCGGGGGCCGTTGGGGATCCACGGGCTCCAGCCTGCCAGAACCGTCGGCGGCGCCACCTGATGGTCCGCTCAGTCCTTTCCCCGACCGCCCCGCTTGCCCTTGCCGTCGCCTCCGGAGCGGGCCGTGGTCCCTGCTGTGGTGGCGCTCGGGGCGGGCGTGGCCCGCGTGGTGACCGCGGGATCGGCGGTGGCCGGCGGCGGGTCGACCGAAGTCGGCGGGCTGGACGTCGGAACGGTGGTCGCCGCGGCACCGGCGCCCGCAGGGTCGAGTGGAGTCGCCGGCTGGTCGCGGCGGGCCAGGGCCAGCACCGACAGCCCGATGGCCAGCACGGCGGCGACGGCGAGGAGCCCCAGGACCAGCGGCGTCAGGTCCCGCCCGCCGCGAGGCGGCGCAGGAGGTGGCGGCGGCGCCGAGTCGACGGGCAGCGCAGCGGTGGCCGCGGGGTCGACCGGGGCGGCGACGGTCTCGACCACGGGCAGGGGCTGGGTGTCGGTCGCCCTGCGCTCCACCAACACATGGTCCCCGAACTCGCTGGCGCCAACACCCTCCGGCGACCAGGCTGAGATCGTGACCGATGTCGGGGTACCTCCGTCCGAGCGCACCCGCCTGCGCCGCCACCCCGAGCGGGGCCGCTACGACGAGGCGACGGTGCACGCCGTCCTCGACGAGGGGCTGGTGGCCCACGTGGGCGTGGTCACCGACCGGGGCCCCCTCGTGCTGCCGATGGCCTACGGCCGAGTGGGCGGCACCCTGTACCTCCACGGCGCCGCCGGCAACGCCCTGCTGCGGGCCGCCGAAGACGGGCCCGTGTGCGCCACCGTCACCCTGCTCGACGGGCTGGTGCTGGCCCGCTCCGCCTTCCACCACTCGATGAACTTCCGGGCAGTGGTGGTGTTCGGCACCGCCCGGCGGGTGATCGACGAGGGCGAGCAGCGCCTGGCCCTCGACGCCATCGTCGACAAGGTGGCACCGGGGCGGGCGGCCGAGGCCCGGCCTCCGACCCCGGCCGAGCTGCGGTCCACCCGGGTGCTCGCCCTCGATCTGGCTGAGGCCTCGGCCAAGGTGCGCACCGGCCCACCGGTCGATGACGCCGCCGACGCCGGCTGGCCCGCCTGGTCGGGCACCATCGCCCTCACCCTCGTCCGAGGCACCGCGCTCGAGGCCTGAGCGCCTGGCAGGTGGCCCCCACGGAGTGGCGGACACGTGCCAGGCGGCCCCCACGGCGAGGTCTACCACCCTGGTAGTAGGGTTTGGCCGTGGCTCGAGGACGACCGTCACCGAAGCTGGCGATCACGGTGGACGCCGATGTTCACGAGCGGGTGCTGGCGGCCGCGGCAACCGATGGGGTCAGCGTCTCGGCCTGGATGACCGACGCCGCCAGGCAGGCGCTGCTGGTGCGAGATGGCCTGCAGGCCGTCGACGACTGGGAGGCCGAGCACGGCAGGTTCAGCGATGACGAGCTGGACGCGGCCCGACGTCGAGTGGCTTCGGAGGGCAGAAGCGCCCTCTCCACCAGACCGTGATCTATGACGCTGATCTATGACGCTGGGGTGCTGGTGGCCGCTGAACGCAGCAACCGCGACGTGTGGGCGGACCACCGGGTCCGGCTCGAGCGGGGGCTCGCCCCGGCCACCACCGCGCCGGTCGTGGCTCAGGTCAGCCGCTCGCCCCGACAGGTGCAGCTGCACCGGTTTCTCCGTGGCTGCGTCGTGGTCCCCTTCGCCGCCGACGAGGCGCACGAGATCGGCAGGCTGCTCGGGCGGTCAGCCACCTCAGACGTCGTCGATGCCCACGTGGTGACGACGGCACAGCGCCGATCGGCCTCCGCCATCCTCACCTCCGATCCGGACGACCTGCGGTCGCTGTCGGCCCAGCTCACGACGCCGGTGCCTATCCGACGCGTCTGATCCCGCGGCACGGGGCGCCACGGCGTTCGGCGGCTCCGACGAAGACTCAGTTGGCCTTCTCGGCCAGGCGGAGGTGGTGGATGCCGGCGTGGGCGGCGGCGAGCGCCGCCTCGGGCACCCCTTCGCGCTGGAAGGGCTCGTCGGGCCCCTCGAGGGCGTCGGCGATGGCCTCGGCCGCGGTGGCGATGCCGGCGGCGTCGGCCTCGGGTCGGGTGCCGAAACGGCCCACCTCGGCTCGGATGGGGCGGGCGGCGGCCAGCAGGCCGTCGAGGGCCGCCTCGGCGTGGGCCCGGGCCGCCGGGGGCGGGTCGCCGGCCAGGGCGCCGGCCCAGCGGCGGCCGAGCGAGCGGAGGGTGGCCAGGATGTCGGGCGGCCGCAGGCTCGGGCCGTCGAAGCCGCAGGAGGGGCAGGGGTCAGGCAGATGGTCGGACATCCCTCTAGCGTCCCACCCGTGGCCGTTGCCCCGAACCAGCTCGCCCCCGGGGTGCTCGAGGTCGACACGCTCCTCGGGGGCTGGGAGCGGATGACGGCCGGCTACCTGATCACCGGCCCGGTGCCCGTGCTGGTCGAGACCGGCAGCCAGTCGTCGGTGCCCGCCCTGCTGGCGGCCCTGGCCGACCTCGGGATCGGGCCCGACGACCTGGCCCACATCATCGTCACCCACATCCACCTCGACCACGCCGGGGGCGTCGGCGACGTGGCCCGCGCCTTTCCCCGGGCCACCGTCCACGTGCACCGCAAGGGGGCCCGCCACCTGGTCGACCCCACCCGCCTGGTGGCCAGTGCCGCCCAGGTCTACGGCGACCTGCTCGACTCCCTGTACGGCAGGCTCGACCCCACCCCCGCCGACCGGGTGCACGTGCTGGAGGACGGCGACGCCATCGAGGTCGGCCCGGGCCGGCGCCTGGTGTGCGTCGACTCGCCGGGCCACGCCAAGCACCACCTGGCCATCCACGACGAGGGCGACAGCGGCACCGGCCTGCTGTTCACCGGCGACGCCGTCGGCGTTCGCCTCCCAGACGGCGGCGTGCTGCGGCCGGCCACCCCGCCGCCCGACTTCGACTTGGACCTGGCCCTCGGGTCGCTCCAGCGGTTCCGTGACCGGCGGCCGTCGGCCCTCTGCTTCGCCCACTACGGGCTGGTGCCGGATCCCGACGCCGTGCTGGAGGAGGCCGAGGGGACCCTGCGCCGGTGGGCCGAGGTGGCCGAGGCGGCCTGGCGCCAGGGCGACGACGTCGCCGCCGCCCTCGAGCAGGCCTTCGCCGCCGACGTGGCCGGCGTTCCCGAGGAGCACCGGGAGAAGCTGGCCACCCTCAACGGCGTCCACAGCAACGCCGCCGGTCTCCGCCGCTGGCTGGAGCAGACCAAGACCCCGCCGCACACCCACCCCTGAGGTGGCTGGGGCTCCCGTCGCCCGTAGGGTCCCCGGGAGCATGCGACGTCCCAACCGCCTCCGGTCCGCGGCCACGGCCCTGGTGGCCGCGGCACTGGCGGGCTGCGGCACCGCGCCGGCGGCCGGGCCGGGCCCGGCGGCCCCCGAACCCGGCGACGTCGTCGTGCGCCTGGTCGGCCTCGACTTCGAGCCCCGCAGCCTCCAGGTCCCGGCGGGCACCCGGGTGCGCTGGCAGTGGACCGACTCGGTGGTCCACAACGTGGTGAGCGAGGACTTCGCCAGCTCCAAGGCGCTGGACGGCGGCTCTCACGCCGTGCGCTTCGAGCGCCCCGGGACGTTCCCCTACCGCTGCACCCTCCACGCCGGCATGGACGGCACCATCATCGTCACCCCCTAGAGAGAGTGAGGGGGGCGGCGCGCTGGATGAGCGAGTTCCCGAAGCCAAGCGAACGACCCGAGGACGGCCCGAGGCGTGGCACAATAGGCGCCATGACCACCGAATCTCTGCGCACCGTGCGAGATCAGTTCTCTGTGTTCGTCGACCGTGTGCAGCGGGAGCACGAGCGGGTGACCGTGACGAAGAACGGACGTCCGGCCGCGGTGCTGTTGAGCGTTGAGGATCTGGAGTCGCTCGAGGAGACCCTGTCCATCCTCGGTGATCCGGCCGCCATCGAGGGTGTCCGGGCCGGGGAGGCGGCGCTTGCTATGGGTGACCACGTCGACGGTGTCGAAGCGGTGCGCGCCCTCTTGCCGCGCTCGTCGCGACCGCAGACCGGATGAGACAGGGCGATGCTTGGAAGCTGCGGGTCGCCGGCCCAGCCAGCCGCAAGATCGCCGAAGTCCTGTCGGAGGCCGTAGCCGCAGCCGTAGTTGAGTTCATCACCGGCGCGCTGCTGGAGAACCCTCATCGGGTCGGCAGACCGTTACGGAACGAGCTCCGGGGCAACCACGCCGCCCGTCGAGGCACTTTTCGCATCATCTACAGGATCAGGGTGGACGAGGGTGTCGTCGAGGTCATCGACGTCGGACACAGGGCTGATGCCTACCGCCGCAGCTGATGGCCCGCGCCAAAGGCGTCGCGGGACGGGCCTCGGACTGGCGGAGGGGGTGGGATTTGAACCCACGGTGACTTGCGCCACAACGGTTTTCGAGACCGTCCGATTCGGCCGCTCTCGCACCCCTCCTCGGCTTTGCTGACGCTGGATCCTACACAGGGGAGAGCAGAGCCCCGCCGGGGAGGCGAACCTCCCCGACGAGTCCCTGCTGTCGTTCGCCGAGTGGCTGTCCTACGGCACCTGGCGCCGGACGTACTTCACGCAGTCGACCTGGTTGTCGAACCGCTGCTGGGCCGTGGCCACGGTCACGAAGCGCTTCCAGCCCCCGTCCTTGCAGCTGGCGACGGTCGGCGGGTCAGTGTCGATCAGGATGAGGCTGGTGCCCCAGTCCGGGCGGAAGTCGGCCAAGCCGAGATCAGTGTAGGTCAACCGCTGGACGTTGCCGCCGTCGCTCGAGTCCATGGTGTAGATCTCGAAGTTGACGTCGCGGTTGCTCGAGAAGACGATCCGCTGCCCGTCGGGCGACCACGCCGAGAAGGCGTCGAAGATGTCCGGCGTGTTGGTCAGGTTGACGTCGCCGGTCCCGTCAGCGTTGATCCGGTGGATGTCGAGGCTCCTCCCGGGCGCCGCTTCAAGGCTGTTGTAGGAGATCGTCGAGCAGTCGGGCGACCACTTCGGGCCGCTGTCCAACACGGTGTTGTCGGTGATTTGCTTCACGTTGTTGCCGTGGACATCCATCGTGAAGATCTCGAAGTCGCCCGTGGGGTTGGTCCCGAGCGGGTTGCCGTTGCTGTTGAAGGTGATGACGCCGTCGATACGGTTGCCGCAGACGTAGGCGGCGGAGCCGTTCTGGAACAGCTTCCGCTGGTCGGTGCCGTCATACTTCATCGAGAAGATGTCGAAGGTGTGGGTGGCGTCGCGGTCCCGGGAGCTGTGGAAGATGATGCGTTGCCCCTCGGAGGTCCAGCTCGTGCCCCGGTCCTCGCCCGGCGCATTGGTCAGGCGGGTCACGTCGCTGCCGTCGGTGTTCATGGTGTAGACGTCGGGGTTGCCCTCCTCGGCCCGGTCGCTGGTGAACGAGATCCTGTTGCCCTTCGGCGACCACGCCGGGAAGACATCGCTTCCCCGCGTCGCCGGCGTCAGGTTCTTCACCACGGATCCATCGGGGTTCATGGTGTAGATGTTGCTGTTTCCCCCCCGGTTGGACTCGAAGACGATCCGGCCGTTCGCCCCCGGCACGATGGCGTCGGCCGATCCTCCCAGGAACAGCGCCGGCAGCGCGGCGCCCGCCACCACCCCGGCCATAACCTTTCGACGCATCCGAGACGGCTTTGCCGCTCCTGTGGCCGTCTCGGGCCCCATCGCTTCGTCCATGTCAGGCCTTCCTTTGGATCTCTCCGTCGCGGGTTGTGGTCGCAACAATAGAGGGCGCGAAATGTGGTCAGTAAGTGCTCGAAACAGCTACCGCTAGGTGTCTGAAACACCTATTTACCGATCAGAACGAGCTCGCCTCGTGGCGAAGAAGGCGGACAGCTGGGTCCCGGCCTCCTCGGCCCGAACCCCGGCCACCACCGCCGGCTCCCAGTTAAGGCGGGGGTCACAGCAGACGTTGTAGAGGGAACCGGCGGCGCCGCCCTTCGGGTCAGGCGTGGCGAAGACGACCCTGGTCAGGCGGGCCGCCACCGCCGCGCCGGCGCACATCAGGCAGGGCTCCAGGGTGACGACGAGGGCGCAGCCGGTCAGCCGCCACGACCCGAGGGTGGCGGCGGCGTCGCGCAGGGCCAGGATCTCGGCGTGGGCCGTGGGGTCGGCCGCCACCTCCCGCTCGTTGTGGCGGCTACCCAGAACGGTGCCGTCGGGGCCCAGCACCACCGCACCCACCGGCACGTCACCGTGGGCCGTGGCCCGGGCCGCCTCCTCAAGGGCCAGGCCCATGGCCTCGTGGTCGTCCACCGGCCGGATGATCGCACGGGCGGCGGAGGGTGAGGGATTCGAACCCTCGGTGAGTCTCCCCACACACGCTTTCCAGGCGTGCCGATTCGGCCGCTCTCGCAACCCTCCGGGCCCGCTTCGTCGCCTCCGTGCGGTGGCCAGGCTGTCTGCGGCACAAGCGACGATCCGCTGAGGGCTGCTGCGTTCCCGCCCTGACCCGGTTCACGGTGCCGCCTTGCGCAGGACCCAGCCACCGCACGCAAGCGACGAAGCGATTCCTGGGGGAGGATCGTACACACCACGGAGGGGTTCGGTGGCCCCGTAGGCTGGACCACATCCATGGCCGAGCCGACGTCGCTCTACCGCCGGTTCCGGCCGCAGCGCTTCGCTGAGGTCCGCGGCCAGGACTTCGTGGTCTCGGCCCTGCGCAACGCCGTGCGCGACGGGCGAGGGTCCCACGCCTACCTGTTCAGCGGCCCTCGGGGCACGGGCAAGACCACCACGGCCCGGATCCTGGCGAAGGCCCTCAACTGCACCGACCGAGCCGCCGACGGCGACTGCTGCGACCGGTGCCCCTCGTGCGTGGCCATCCGCGAAGGCGGGAGCATGAACGTGGTGGAGCTCGACGCCGCCAGCAACCGGGGCATCGACCGGGTGCGCGAGATCATCGCCGGCACGGTCATCGGGTCGCCGGGCGACAAGAAGGTCTACATCTTCGACGAGGTCCACCAGCTCACCTCCGAGGCGGGCACGGCGCTGTTGAAGACGCTGGAGGAGCCGCCCGAGCACGTGATCTTCGTCCTGGCCACTACCGACCCCGACAAGGTGGCGATCCCGGTGCGCAGCCGCACCCAGCACTTCGAGTTCCGGCTGCTCGATGTCGACCTGCTGGCCGGGCTGGTGCACGACGTGGTCGACTCGGCGGGGATCGAGCTGGACGAGCGGGCCCTCGCCTCGGTGGTGCGCGACGGGCGGGGCTCGGCCCGCGACACCCTCAGCGTGCTCGAGCAGGTCGCCTCGGCCGGCGGGCTGCGCGACGACGTGCCGGTGGTCGACGACCTGGTCGAGGCGCTCATCGCCCGCGACGCCGGGGCCGTGCTCGTGGCCGTGGCCACCGGCATGCGGGCCGGGCGCGATCCCCGCCGGCTCGGGGCCGAGCTGGTCGAGCGCCTCCGCCTGTGCTTCCTGTCCTCGCTGGCTCCCGGCCTGGTCGACTGCCTGGCCGAGGAGCGGGAGCGCATCGCCGACCAGGCCAAGCGGCTGGGCCCGGCCGGCGCCACCCGGGCCATCGAGGTGGTGGGCGAGGCCCTGGTCGACCTGCGCGAGTCGGTCGACCCCCGGGTCACCCTCGAGGTGGCGCTGGTGCGGGTGGCCCGGGCCGACCTCGACACCTCGCCTGCGGCCCTGATCGAGCGCCTCGAGCGGCTCGAGCGGGCCGACCCTGGTCCGGCCCCTGCGGCCGCTGGCGGCCCGGCCCCGGCGGCTTCCGGCGGCACGGCCCCGAACCCGAACCCGAACCCGAACCCGAACCCGGCGCCGACGCTGGCG
>JBBPYZ010000110.1:0-12852 GCA_038199465.1 Acidimicrobiales bacterium
CACCACCCCGCCCGAGTCGGGCACCGAGCGGGCCAGCGCCTCCACCTCCTCGGAGGAGGTGAGGATGCCCAGCCCGTCCCGCAGCCACTGGACGGCCGCGCCCATGACGAAGACCGCCCCCTCATAGGCGTAGGTGGTGGGGCCGCTCTCGGCCAGCTGCCAGGCGACGGTGGTGAGCAGCCCGTCGACCACCGGCGGCCGCTCGTCACCCACGTTCAGCAGAGCGAAGCCGCCGGTGCCGTAGGTGTGCTTCACCATGCCGGGGGCCAGGCAGGCCTGGCCGAACAGGGCCGCCTGCTGGTCGCCGGCGATGCCGCTGACCGGGATCCCGGCCGGCAGGCCGCAGCCCTCGGCGGTCACCCCGTACCGGCCGCTCGAGGGCCGCACCTCGGGCAGGGCCGCCAGGGGGACGGCGAACAGCTGGCACAGCTCGGGCGACCAGGCCCCGGTGCGCAGGTCGTACAGAAGCGTTCGGCTGGCGTTGGACGGGTCGGTGACGTGGGCGGCTCCGCCGGTGAGGTGGCGCACCACCCAGGTGTCGACCGTGCCGACGGCCAGGTCGGCATCGGCGTCGACCCCGCCCGGGCCCAGCATCCACTCGAGCTTGGTGGCCGTGAAGTAGGGGTCGAGGACCAGACCCGTGGCCTCCCGGACCAGCGGGAGGCGCCCGGCCCCGACGAGCTCGTCGCAGCGCGCCGCGGTGCGGCGGTCCTGCCAGACGACGGCCCGGTGGCGGGGCCGGCCGGACCTCCGGTCCCAGACCAGCGCCGTCTCCCGCTGGTTGGTGACCCCGACCGCGGCGATGGTCGTGCCCGCGGCCTCGAGGACGGCGTGGAGCTCGGCCAGGGTTGCGGTCACTGCCGCGGCGATCTGGTCCGGGTCGTGCTCGACCCAGCCCGGGCGGGGGAAGTGCTGGGGCAGCTCCCGGTAGGACCAGCCCACCAGGCGGCCCTCTTGGTCGACGGCCACGGCCCGCGCACCGGTGGTGCCGGCGTCGACGGCCACGACCACCCCCATCGCCGGCCACGGTAGAGCGGTGGCGTCGCCCCGGCCGCGGCCGGGTCAGACTGACGTGGTGGACCGCCAGCCCGAGGACGAGGTCGAGGAGGCCGCCCGCCTCCGGGTGGCCATCGCCCGCCTGGCCCGCCAGCTGCGGCAGCGCACCATGGGCGGCCTCACCCCCTCCCAGCTGTCATGCCTCACGTCGGTCGAGAGGCTGGCGCCGGTGCGGCTGGCCGAGCTGGCCGCCCGTGAGGCGGTGGCGCCGCCCACCCTCACCCGGATCGTGGCCGTGCTGGTCGAGGTGGGCCTGGTCGAGCGCCAGCCCGACCCCCTGGACGCCCGGGCCGCCCTCATCACCACCACCGCCGCCGGTCGGGCCGCCCTCCAGGTCATCCGTGAGGAGCGCACCGCCTTCCTCTTCGAGCGCCTGCACGCCCTGGCCCCCGAGGACCAGGCCCGCCTGCCCCAGCTGGTCGAGCTGCTCGAGCACCTGGCCGAGGCGGCGCCGGCCTGTCAGGCCCCCTGAGCGGCGGCTCGCCGGAGGCGGTCGGCGACGGCGACGCCGATTCCCTCTTCCGTCGGCGGTACGGCGATCAGGAGGTCGAGGCCGAGCTGGTCGGCCTGGCGCAGCCTGGCGTAGAGCACTCTGGCGTAGTCCGCCGGGTCATCGCCGGCCAGCAGGAGGGCGACCCCCGGTGGCACCGGGGCCATCCCGGGCAGCAGGACGCCGGTGCGCCCGCCGGCCGTCGCCGCCCGGCCAACCGCCTCGTCCACCGTGGCCGCCACCACCACCCGGGCCCGCGGGGCGTAGTGGGCGGCCAGCGTGCCGGGAGCGGCCGGCGCGCCCGGCCCCGCCTGCCGCCGCACCGGTTCCCCCAGCACCCCTTCGAGCACCTCGACCGGCACTCCGCCCGGGCGCAGGAGCACGACCTGGTCGCCGGTGCAGTCGACGATGGTCGACTCGACGCCCACCTGGCAGGTCCCGCCGTCGAGGACGAGGTCGACGTCGTCGCTCAGGTCGGCCCGCACGTGGGCCGCCGTGGTGGGTGACACCCGGCCGAAGCGGTTGGCCGAGGGGGCGGCGATCCCGCCGCCAAAGACCTGGAGCAGCTCTTGAGCCACGGGATGGGCCGGGGCCCGCAGGGCGAGCGTGCCGTGGCCGCCGGCCACCACGGCGGGCACGTGGTCGGCCCGGGGCACCACCACCGTCAGCGGCCCGGGCCACAGGGCCTCGGCCAACCGCAGGGCGCTGGCCGGCACGGTCTCGGCGAACCGGCCCAGATCCTCGGTGCCCGCCACGTGGACGATCAGCGGGTGGCCGGCCGGGCGGCCCTTGGCCCGGAAGATCCGGGTCACCGCCTCGGCGTTGGCAGCGTCGGCCCCGAGGCCGTACACCGTCTCGGTGGGAAAGGCCACCAGCCCCCCCCGGGCGAGCAAGGCGACGGCGTCGAGGACGTGGCTGCGGTCGTCCACCCGCCCAGGCTCCCATGCCAGCGGCGTCTGCGGGGCACCAGATGGACCCGGGTGGCCACCGTCGTCGTCCACAGGCCGACCGCCCAGATCCCCCACCTTTCCCCAGGACATCCTCTTGTGGATCACACCCATGTGATTTACACTGTGGAGCCCAAGGTCTTCACCCGGAGGCGCCCAGGCGGGCGGCCGGGCTCCGGCCGACGTTCCGCTCTGCCCTGCGCCTGCCCTGCTTCGGCGCGCCCCGCTTGCACCCTGGAGGACCTCACCATGGCCATCGCCCCCGAGACCACCGGCCTCGGCCTCACCCGGCACTTCACCCGGGCTGAGGTCCACCCTTACGACACCGTGACCTGGGAGCGCCGCGACGCCCGCATCACCAACTGGAAGGACGGCACCGTCGCCTTCGAGCAGCTGGGGGTCGAGGTGCCCAGCACCTGGTCGGTGAACGCCACCAACATCCTGGCCCAGAAGTACTTCCGGGGCACTCTGGGCACCGCCGAGCGGGAGTGGAGCCTCAAGCAGGTGGCCGACCGGGTCACCGACACCATCACTGCCTGGGGCAACAAGGACGGCTACTTCCTCGACAACGACGAGGCCGAGGCCTTCCGGGCCGAGCTGAAGTACCTCATCGTGCACCAGAAGGCGGCGTTCAACAGCCCCGTGTGGTTCAACATCGGGGTGAAGGGCGTGCCCCAGCAGGGCAGCGCCTGCTTCATCCTGGCCGTCGAGGACTCGATGGACTCGATCCTCGACTGGTACCGCGAGGAGGGCACGATCTTCAAGGGCGGATCGGGCGCCGGGGTCAACCTCTCCCGGATCCGCTCCAGCGTCGAGCACCTGAAGGGCGGCGGCACCGCGTCCGGCCCGGTCAGCTTCATGCGGGGGGCCGACGCCTCGGCCGGCACCATCAAGAGCGGGGGCAAGACCCGCCGGGCCGCCAAGATGGTCATCCTCAACGTCGACCACCCCGACATCGAGGACGTCATCTGGTGCAAGGCCCGGGAGGAGGAAAAGGCGCGGGTCCTGCGCGACGCCGGCTTCGACATGGACCTCGACGGCCGCGACTCGATCTCGATCCAGTACCAGAACGCCAACAACTCGGTGCGGGTCAGCGACGAGTTCATGCAGGCCGTCGAGGCCGACGCCGACTGGCACCTGCGGGCCGTCACCGACGGCTCGGTGACCAGGACGCTGCCGGCCCGCGACCTGTACCGCCAGATCAACACCGCCGCTTGGGAGTGCGCCGACCCCGGCCTGCAGTTCGACACCACCATCAACCGCTGGCACACCGCGCACGAGGACGGCCGCATCAACGGCTCGAACCCGTGCAGCGAGTACATGCACGTCGACAACTCGGCCTGCAACCTGGCCAGCATGAACCTGCTCACCTTCGTCGAGGAGGACCTGGCCTTTGACGTCGAGGGCTTCCGCCGGGCCGTCGAGGTGGTCTTCACCGCCCAGGAGATCATCGTCGGCAACGCCGACTACCCCACCGACAAGATCGCCGAGAACAGCCGGAGGTTCCGCCAGCTCGGCATCGGCTACGCCAACCTCGGCGCCCTCCTCATGTCCGAGGGCCTGCCCTACGACTCCGACCAGGGCCGGGCGTGGGCCGCAGCCATCACCGCCCTGCTCACCGGTCAGGCCTACGCCACCAGCGCCCGCACGGCCAGCCGCATGGGCCCCTTTCCCGGCTACCACCGCAACGCCGAGCACATGGACAAGGTGCTGGCGATGCACCGGGCCGAGGTGGCCAAGATCGACGAGGTGGCGGTGCCCGAGGCCCTGCTCTCGGCCGCCCAGGAGGCCTGGGACGAGGCGGTCGAGCTGGGCGCGGCGTACGGCGTGCGCAACGCCCAGGCCAGCGTGCTGGCCCCCACCGGCACCATCGGCCTGCTGATGGACTGCGACACCACCGGCGTCGAGCCCGACCTCGGCCTGGTGAAGACCAAGAAGCTAGTGGGCGGCGGCACCATGTCGATCGTCAACCAGACCATCCCCCGGGCCCTGCGCCGGCTGGGCTATGACTCAGCCCAGATCGGCGACATCGTGGCCTACATCGACGAGCACAAGACCATCGTCGGCGCCCCCTACCTGAAGGCCGAGCACCTGCCGGTGTTCGCCTGCTCGATGGGCGACAACACCATCCACTACACCGGCCACGTCCGGATGATGGCGGCGGTGCAGCCGTTCATCTCGGGGGCCATCTCCAAGACGGTGAACATGCCCGAGGAGGCCACGGTGGCCGACGTCGAGCAGCTCCACCTCGACGCCTGGACGCTGGGGGTCAAGGCGGTGGCCATCTACCGCGACAACTGCAAGGTGGGCCAGCCCCTCTCCACCACCAAGAAGGATGTCGTCGAGGTGGTCGTCACCACCGAGGAGGGCGTCACCGTCACCCAGGAGGTCGATCCGAGCGAGCTGGCCACCAAGGTGGCCAAGCTGGAGAAGGCCCTCAGTCAGCAGCAGGTGGTCGTGGTCAAGCAGCCGATCCGCGAGCGTCTGCCCCGGCGCCGCCAGTCCACCACCTTCGCCTTCCGGGTGGCCGACTGCGAGGGCTACGTCACCGTGGGCGAGTACGACGACGGCCGCCCCGGTGAGGTGTTCATCAAGGTGTCGAAGCAGGGCTCCACCCTGGCCGGCATCATGGACGCCTTTTCCATCTCGATCAGCCTGGGCCTCCAGCACGGCGTGCCCCTGTCCACCTACGTGAAGAAGTACTCGAACATGAAGTTCGAGCCGGCCGGCATGACCGACGACGCAGAGTTGCGCCTGGCCTCGTCCCTGGTCGACTACATCTTCCGCCGCCTGGCCGTCGACTACCTGCCCTTCGGAGAGCGGGCCGAGCTCGGCATCCTCACCACCGGCGAGCGCACCCAGCCCACCCTCCCCGGCGTCGAGGAGCAGGTCACCATCGACCAGCCCAGCACCGACCCTCAGGTGACGGTGGCCCCCCAGCCCGAGCCGGCCACCCTCACCCGTCAGCCCCAGCTCGACGCCCCCATGTGCTTCCAGTGCGGCACCACCATGCAGCGGGCCGGCTCCTGCTACGTCTGCGCCGGCTGCGGTACCACCAGCGGCTGCAGCTGAGCCACCTCCCTTATCGCCCGCCGCCTTCCCCCGGCCGGACCCGCTGTCCCCCCTCCGTGACGAAAGGGCACTCCATGGGCAAGAACAACAGGCAACGCCGCCAGGACAAGCAGCGGCGCCGGGACCAGCGGCGGTCGCAACGGCCGGACGAGCCTGGGTCGGCCCGCCGGCCCCAGCCCGGGCCGAGCCGCTCTCAGGGGCCGACCGGACCAGGTGGCGTCAGGTTCCGCAGCGACGAGGTGCCCACCGAGCTCCTCGTCATGATGGCCGTCGAGGCGGTGAGCGAGGCCGGGGGCGACGTCTCCCGGGGCGACGTCTCCCGGGGCGAGAAGCTCATAGCCGAGGTGCTGGCCAGGCCTGACGGCCGTCGCAGCGTGGCCGGTGTACTCGCCAAGCTGCTGGAGGTGCTGGGCGGGTCCGGTTGGGAGCCGAGGCTGGTGGCCAACATCGTCCGCCGGCGCCTGACGGCAGCCCACGTGAAGGTCCTGGGCGCCCTGGAGGATTCCAGCGGCATCGCGCCGGCGATCGAGGTGCTGGCCGTCCTCTCGGAGCTTCCGCCGCTCCCGCCCCTGCCGGCCACCACCCGCATCGACGAGGCCGCGGCCAAGATCCTGGCCAAGGTGCGGGGCCTGCTGGCCAAGGCCGAGTCCACCACCTTCCCCGAGGAGGCCGAAGCGCTGTCGGCCAAGGCCCAGGAGCTGATGGCCCGCCACGCCATCGACCACGCCCTGGCCGCCTCGGCCGAGGCGCCCGAGGTCCCCGGGGGCCGCCGCCTGCCCGTCGAGGACCCCTACGCCGACGCCAAGGCCATGCTCGTCGGCTCGGTCAGCCGGGCCAACCGCTGCCAGTCCGTGCACGTCGTCGACCTGGCCCTGGTCACCCTCCTCGGCTTCGAGTCGGACCTGGTGGCCGTCGAGCTGCTGTTCACCTCCCTGCTGGTTCAGGCCAACCGGGCCCTGCTGGCCGCCGGGCGGGACGACCGGCGGGCCCGCCAGCGTGGCTTCCGCAGCTCGTTCCTGTCGGCCTACGCCGTGCGCATCGGACAACGGCTCGAGGCCTGTACGGCCGCCCAGGTCGCTGTCGTCGACACCGATGAGGGTGGCCGCCTGCTCCCCGTGCTCGCCGCTCGCGACGACGCCGTCGAGGACGCCGTGAACCAGATGTTCGGGAGCAGCCTGGTCCACCGCCCCGCCAGGATCAGCGACCCCCGGGGCTGGGTGGCCGGCCATGCCGCCGCCGACCTGGCCGACCTTGCCGTCGGCCCTGGCCTTCGGGCCACCGGGTAGATGGCGCCGGGTAACCCGATGGTGCGACAGGATGCCGGAGTGCGGCTGCAGGTGGAGAACGGTGATGACAAGGCCTTCTCGGCGGCGAGGGAGTGGCTGCTGGAGCGGTTCCACCACTGGCTCCTGCCGGAGGACGCCAAGCTGGTGGTCGACGCCGGCCTCGCTCTCGACTGGAAGTACGGGTACGGCGACGGCGAGCTGGCCTGCTGGCGGGGTTACGACGTCACCGAGTACCTGCTCGAGTGGTGCCCCCGCAAGGTCAGCGTCCCCCAGAGCAAGTGCGAGAGCATCCTCGAAGGGTTGGCTAGCTTCATCGGGTTCCTGGCCGCCGAAGGCCTCCTCGACCCGAAGTCGCTCCCGGCCGACGTCCTTGCCACCGGTATCGAGGAGCTGGCCCTTCCCTTTGTTCAGGCGATGGGTGATCCCGCCAACTTCGGGATGACGAAGACGCTGTTCGGCGGGGCGGGGCCCGAGCTCGACCTCGACGATCCCGCCTCGTTGCAACGGCACATGGACGAGTTCAACGCCCTCCCCGAGGAGGAGCGCCGGCGCCGGCTGCCCGATCGCGCCTTGGGGCTGGGTGGACCTGGCCCGCTGCCGCTGAGCGGCCAGCGCATCCCTCCGGTCGCCCTGCCCGACGACGCCGAGTACGCCGCCTCGGCGGCCCAGGCGCCCATCCTGAGGAGCTTCGCCCGGCTGGCCGAGTTCGTGGGCGACGGCCGCAAGCTCACCCAGCGGGGCCAGCTGACCCTGGCCGATGCCCGGGTCCTGGTGGAGCTGCTGGAGACCGGCGACGTGATGGACCCGGTCTTCGGGGACCGGACCTTCAAGACGGTCAGCTCGGCCGACCTGCCGGGGCTTCGGCAGATCCTCGCCTGGGCCCGCAAGGCCGGCGTGGTGCGGGTGGCCAAGGGCCGGGTGATGGCCACCAAGAAGGCGGCGCAGCTCGCCCGTGACCCCGTGGCAGCGTTCGAGAACGCGGTCAAGGCCCTGGTGGCCATAGGGCCCCTCGCCTCCCAGCGGGACGAGAACGGGTGGCTGGCCTGGCCGGAGGTCGTCGACCTCCTCGACGAAGCCGTGCCGCTGCTGCTCATCGGGGCCTATGTCCTGCAGGAGCCGGTGCCGCTGACGTCGCTTGTCGACATGGCGACCGACGGCGTTCTCGATGCCTTGGAGTTCCGCTTCCTGCCGGACGACCAGGTCGAGCGGCGGATCGGCCACGACGTGGCTGACATCGCCCGCGCCCTCGACGCCGCCGGTGTGCTCACCATCCACCCCGCCGACGTGGACGTCGAGCTGCGTGTCGAGCTGACTCCGGCGGGCCAGCGGGCCGTGCGCCAGATGGTCACCGACCTCGGCATCGACGCCCCCGTTGCCGGGCGGCTGGCGGCCGGCACGGCCGCGGAGCTGCTGGCCGAGGCGGACCGCCTCGAGCTGACCGAGCTGGCCGCCGAGCTCGACGCCTGGCGGCGGCGGCGCACGCCGGCCGAGGCCGTGGCCGGCCTGTCCGAGGCGGCCCGGACCCTTGACGACTTTCGCCTCCAGAACGTCGCCCTCGCCGTCCTGGCCCAGGTGGGCGTGGAGGCGGCCGAGCCGTTCGTGCGGGACCTGACCGGCGACCCGGCTGCGGCTGGCCTGGCCCGGTGCTGGCTGGTCGACCAGGGCTGCGACGACCCCTCCACCCTGTTCGACCGGGACGACCTGGGCTCGTTCGTGCAGGTGCTCGCCCACCGGATGGTCCTCGGCGCCGACGACCTCGCCGCCGCCCTCGCCCTGGCCGGCGACCACCAGGCCCAGCTGGCCCTCCTCGACCGTCTGTGGAAGGTGCCGAGCCCCCTGGCGGCGGGCGTGTTCGACGCCATCGGCGCCACCCACCCGGTGAAGGCCACGGCAAAGGCCGCCCGCAAGGCCGCACTCCGTCACCGCAGCTGGCTGGCCAACCGGTAGCGGTTCCGAGAGCTGACCACCTGGGCCCCGTGCGGGTCGCATCCCCACAAGTTCTAACGATGTGCTTACGTCAGCGGCTCCCGGGGGTTCCGAGGGCCGAGCGGGGGGAATGGTGGACTGGATGTCTGGAATCTCTGTGGGCGATCGGCCCGTCACCTTGCTCACCGCCGACGAGGCCCCGCTGCTGGCCCGGCCGTACTTCGCCGGCGGCGACCCGGGGCCGATCATCGCCGCCCTGGCGCAGGTGCCCGAGATGCTCGAGGTAGCAGCCCCGTTCCTCGGCGTGGTGCTGGGCCCGTCGGCCCTCGACGTGCGGATCAAGGAGGTCGTGATCCTGCGCACCTCGGCTCGTGCCTCCTGCCGCTACTGCGTGGAGGCTCACACCGTGGTCGCCCTCGACAGCGGCCTGTCGGACACCGAGGTCCGCTCCCTGCGGGGCGAGCTCGGGGTCGAGGACGCGTTCCCGGCCGAGGAGGACCGGGCCGTGATCGCCTGGTGTGACGCCCTGGTCGGCACCGGGTCGGTCGACGCCGCCTGCCGGGACCGACTGCGGCAGGGCCGCCCCGACCACGTCGTGGTGGAGCTCACCCTGCTCGCCACCACGACCCTGCTCCTCAACCGGTTCTGCACGGCGCTGGAGCTGCCCACCGCCCCCGAGGTGCTGGCCCGCCTGGCCACCGCCGGGATGACGTCGTGAGCACCGCCGTCGCCGAGGCGGTACGCGAGGGCCGGCTCCCGGGGCGGGTCTGGCTCTACGCCAACTACCACTGCAACCTGGTCTGCACCTACTGCCTGACCGACTCGTCACCCAAGTCGCCCCGCCGCGACCTGGCCGCCGACCGCATGGTCGACCTGGCCGTCCAGGCCCGGGAGCTGGGCTTCACCGACCTGGGCGTCACCGGCGGCGAGCCGTTCCTGCGCCCCGACATGGTCGAGGTCCTGCTGGCCATGGCCGAGCAGCTCCCGACGGTCGTGCTGAGCAACGCCACCTTGTTCCACGGCGACCGCCTCACCCGGGTCGAGGCGTTGGCCGGGCAGCCCGTTGTCATCCAGGTGTCGCTCGACTACGCCGACGCTGAAGACAACGACGCCCAACGGGGCGACGACAACCACGCCACCGTGGTCGCCGCCATCTCCCGGCTGGTGGAGCGGGGCATCCGGGTCCGCGTCGGTACCACCCTCGACCCCGATGCCGAGGTGAGCGACGACGAGCACGCCCGGTTGTGCGCCCTCCACCGCAGCCTGGGAGTGGCCGACGAGGACCACGTCGTGCGCCCCATCGTGCGGCGGGGCCGGGCCGACGTGGCCGACGTGGGCGTCAGGGCTACCGCTGCCGACCTCCCACCGGAGCTGACCGTCACCGCCGACGGCGCTTGGTGGAGCCCGTTCGGGCCGACTATCCGCGACGGCGTCCCCGAGACCGACCTGCTCATCACCCGGACCACCGACCCGCTCGTCACCCCGGCGACGGCGTTGCTGCGCCTCATCGACGGCCGACCCCCCGGCGACGACGCCCACCTGGGCATCCGGTGAGCGTGACCCCCTGCGGCCCGGTCGGGCCGACACCCACCATCCGAACCTCCGGCCAGCAACTCGCGGCCGCTGGCAGCCTCATCACCTCAGGAGCGAACCTGTGACCACCTACCGGACCACCGTCCCCGCCCCCCCCGACACCGAGCCGGCGACCGATCTTCCCGTCGATGCCCGCCTCCTGGCCCGTGGCCTGGCCGTCGTGCGCATCCTCTTCGGCCTCACCTTCCTCTCCAACGGTTTGGCCAAGCTCTTCGGGTTCCACACGGTGGCGTTCGGCCCAGTGGTCGGGAACTTCATCAACCGGCCCGATGCTCGCTTCATCCTCGACGTCGAGGTGAACAAGAACGCCCAGAGCCTGCTGCCTCCGATCGGGTGGATCACCAACGAGGTCCTCCTCCCCAACTTCGGGTTCTTCGGATGGGCGCTCACCGTCGTCGAGTTGACCGCCGGCCTGCTCCTCATCCTCGGCCTGCTCCCCCGCGTCGGCGCGCTGATCGTCCTCGGCGAGGTGGTGTTCCTCTTCTTCGTCTACCTGTCCAGCGGCCGGTGGCTGCCCGAACAGTTCATCCTGCTGGTCCCCGTCATCGTCCTCGCCGTCGTGCCCTCCGGCTACGCCTGGGGCCTCGACGAACGCCTCGACCGGCAACCGAGGCGCTGGCCTCTCTGACCGACGCCCCTCAACTTCCCCGGGTTTGCTCACCCCGGTCGGCACATTCGGCTGTCCCCGTCCCAACCCGTCGGCTGGCAGGGCAAAAGCGCCGGCTGCCCCGGCCCGAGGTTGACTTGAAGACCGTGGCCTCAACCCTTGCGGCGGACGCCTGGTGGGCCGCCACCGCTCGCTCCTCGTCCACGGGCGGTCCGCACCTACGACGAGGTAGCCACCCGCCTGCGGGCCGTCACCCTCGCCGATGTGGCGCAGGTGGCCGAGCGGGTCCTGTCCCGTCCCGCACCTTCGCCCTAGGCGGTCCGGTCGATCCCGCCGCCGTCGCCGACTGGTAGCAGGCCCCCTGACGGGGTGACCCCGGGCGCAGCCCGGGGGTCTGGTCGAGCGGGCCGCCTGGGCTCAGCCGAAGCCCGGCAGCGAGCCCATCCCGGGGAACGAGCCCATCCCGGGGACCTGACCCGTCGGCAGGCAGGCCGACAGGAGCTGGGGCAGGCGGGAGAGGTCGCCGCCGGCGAAGGTCGGCACCGAGCGGACCACCGACGACAGGCAGGTGGACAGGTCGATGGGCAGGCCGACCGAGCCGATCAGGCTCTGGACGGTCTCCATCGGCAGGTTCGCCGTGATCACGCTGATAATGCAGGAGGGGAGCGTGGTGGCCAGCTGGATCGGGTCCGGCACGGTTCCACCGGTCGGGATCAGGTTGGTCACGCAGCTGGGAAGCGCGGGCAACCCAGCGACCGTGGGGATGGCGACGTTCGGGATGGTCGGGATGGCGGCCTTCGGGACGCTGGGCAGCCCGGCCGAGGAGGCGCCGCTCGGCTTGACGGCACCGGTGCTGGCGGTGGCTGCGGTCGCGAGGCGGGGCGCCGCGGCCGAGGCCTCGTTGGCCGGGAGCACAGCAGGCGCGCTCGATGCCGTCGATGGCAGCGTGACGGGCGTCGGGGTGGCGGCCGAGGTGGCCTCGATGGCGACCGGAGCGACCACGGGACCTCCGGTAGCCGAGAGAACTGCGGTGGCACCGCCGGCGACCACCACCGTCATCGCTGCAGTGGTGGCTGCGACTGCTTTGGCCGCGGCTCCCAGACCGGCAAGCTTGGCTATGGGTGCAGTGAGAAATCCAGGCATGTCTGATCCCCTTGTCGTTCGGTGGACCGGATGCCTGCTCTTGCAGGCCCGGTGCTGCTCGCTGCGGTCACCAGCAGATCGTGCAGCTGAGGTCAGTGTGAAGGCCCGATGCCTAACTGCGGGCCAAGTGGCACACAACCTTCACCCTTGACGGACGCCGTTTTGCCCGGCTTTCACCCTGCGACGCCGTTTGTCCCGAATCCAGTCTTGATGGGCGCGGTAGCGTCGATCTGTGACGACCGTCGCTGTGGTGGAGGACGACACCCACATCCTGGCTGCGGTCACACGAGGTCTGACGGAACGGGGACATGTCGTGCTGGGCGCCTCCACCGGGTTGGGCGCCCTGGGCGAGATCGTGGACCAGCGCCCTGACGTGGTCGTCCTCGATCTTGGTCTGCCCGACATCGACGGCCTCGAGCTGCTGCGGATGCTGCGGGCGGTCAGCGCCGTCCCGGTGATCGTGGCCACGGCCCGCGACGACGAGGAGGAGATCATCCGCACCCTCGATGCCGGGGCTGACGAGTACGTGGTGAAGCCGTACTCCGCCGCCCAGCTCGACGCCCGCATCCGGGCCGTGCTCCGCCGGGCCAGCGCGGGCGAGGCCGACGAGCCGATCCAGATCGGCGGGCTCACCGTCGACGCCCTCAGCCGCCGGGCCACCATCGACGGGCAGCCCCTCGACCTGAGCCGCAAGGAGTTCGACCTGCTCTGGCACCTGGCCACCCGGCGAGG
>JBBPYZ010000111.1:0-3032 GCA_038199465.1 Acidimicrobiales bacterium
ACGAGCGTCACCGCCGACCGTGGTTGTGGTGGACACCATGGTCGTGTCGTCGATTGTTCAGGCCTCCCGCAACCCGAGCCAAGCGGCCTCGTACCGTGCGCTGATCGGAGAGCGGCCGATCGCTGGATTGCCTCGACGGCACTCGTCCTCGGCGTTCAGCTGATTTCTGATGACGCCATCTTCGAGAACGTTCCGAAGTTGAACGTCCATGGGCGACGGGCATGAGCCGTCCTACCCGCCTTCTTTCTTGGCGCGGACGATGAGGGTGCGGGGGACGTACTGGAAGGTCTCACGCCAGAACATCGAACGGGGTCCCGAGGGCAGGGGAGCGGGCTCGAGGATGGTGTCGAGGCGGTAGCCGCTGCGGATCAGGCCGGTGACCAGGTCGCCGATGGTGTGGCGGTAGTCGGTGAACGGCACGCCGTTCCAGTCGAAGTCAATGGGCTCGTGGTCGAAGTACGACCGGCGGATGCGCAGCGGCTCGAGGGGGTGGTCGTCGACGATCATGTCGTAGGCCGGGTGCTGCAGGCTGAAGACCAGCATCGACCCCCGGGTCAGCACCCGGTGGGCCTGGCGGAACACCCGCTGCAGGTCCTCGACGTAGCCAAAGGCGTAGGCCGAGTACACCAGGTCGACCGAGTCGCCCCGCAGGAACGACAGGTCGGCCACGTCGCCGAGCCGCAGCTCGACCTTGACCTTCTCGCGCTCGCACAGGCTGCGGGCGTAGGCCAGCTGCTCGGCGGAGAAGTCGACGCCGATGGCGGTGGCGCCGGCCCGGGCCATGGCGATCGATGACTGGGCGCCGCCGCAGCCCAGCTCCAGCACCCGCTTGCCCTTGAGGTTGCCGAGCAGGCCCAGGTCGGCCTCGGTCGCGATGTCGGGGCCGTAGTGGACCACGTCGGTGGGCAGCAGCGCGCCGGCCTGGTAGGCGGCCGAGTGGCGGTCCCAGGCGGCGGCGTTGTCGGTCGGCATCGGCCCGCAGTCTTGCAGGGCCACCGGGGCCCTGCGGGGTGGCATCGCGTGGTCGGCCTCTGCCAGCATCCGCAGGGTCCGGGCGTGGCACCGATGGCGGGGGGGGCGTGGCGGCGTTGGACGACGAGGGCAAGCCGGTGGAGGCCCCAGCGTCGCCGCGGGTCTCGTTCCTCGACGCCGGCGCCGCCCTGTTCAACGAGCGCCGCCTGGGCGAGGTGCTGCCGGGGGTGCGCGAGGTGTGCCAGCGGGCGGGCCGGTCGACGGCGGTGTTCTACGGCCACTTCGAGAACCTGGCCGCCTACCACGACGTCCTGATCGACCAGCTGCTCGCCACCGACATCGCCTTTGAGGTGATGGCCACCACCATGGACCTGCTGGCCGAGGTCACCCGGCAGATCCGCGTCTGCCCGATCGAGGAGATCCCCCGGCTCATCGCCTCGGTCGCCGCCGCCAACATCGGCGCCCAGCTGCGGATCGGCATGCCCGCCTTCCGCGCCCGGCTGCTCCTGCAGGCCACGGCCGACGACCGGGCCCACCAGCGGGCCCAGCCCGCCATCCGTCAGCTCTACCAGCACGTCACCGACGTCCAGGTCATCGCCTACCAGGAGCTGCTCGAGGCCTGGGACCGCGAGCCCCGGCCCCCTTACGACCTGCGCACGGTGGCCATCACGATCACCGCCGTGGCCGACGGGCTGCTGGTGCGGCGGGGCTTCGAGCCCGACCTCGACGTCATCACCCTGTTCGAGGACGCCGTCCGCTCGCTCATCCCCACCCTCACCCGCCGGGTCGGCACCCCTGACGACCTCGACGAGGCCCTGCGCCACTCGTACGCCCCCTGGTCCGACGAGCCGCTCTGATGGAACTGCCGCGACACCTGTCGCGGGCCAAAGGAGCGGTTTGTTCCTAGTGTTTCGCGACGGCAGCGGGCTGCGGGGTGACGGAAGGGGATCGTCGGGCGTCACCCCGCCCGGTCCGCACCCGGAGGGGCCCACGAGCGATCGGTAGTCTGATCGGCATGGCGGACGGCGACGAGGACCTCGGGCTCGGGCTGCGGCTGCCCTGGGGCCGGGTCAGCCCGCCGCCCGACGAGGCGTTCGCACCGGACGCCGACCCACCCCTGGACCTGGAGCCTGGGGACGGCTCCGGGGGGGACATCCCCGCCACCAAGGCCGTGGCCGTCGGGTCACCGGCTGGGTTCGCGCCGCCCCCGGCCCAGGGCCAGGCCGGGCCCACGGACGCCCCGATCGGCCCGCAACCCGGCGTCGAGGCTCTCCTCGAAGCCATCGACCGGCGGTTCGACCGCCTGGACGAGCGTCTGGCCGGCCTCGAGCACGGCCTTGCGGATCGGCTCGAGCTGGTCGGAGCCCGGCTGGCCGAGGCCGCCTCGTCGACCGGGCCCGGCCCCACCGACGGCGCGGTGCTCGCGCGGCTCGAGCGGGGCTTCGACCGGGGCGTCCGCCTGCTCGAGGCCCGCCTGGAGCACCTGGAGGACCGGGTGGCTTCCTCCAGCGCCGCCACGGTCGACGCCCTGCGCCAGGTCGGGTCGGGTGGGATGGCCGAGGAGGCCAAGGCGTCGGACGCCGACGCCGTCGGCGCCGTGCTCGACCGCCGCCTCGACCGCCTGGAGACCCTCGTCGCTTCCTTCCACGAGGCCTCCATGGGTGCCCTCGGCCGCGACCACGAGCGGCTGGTGGCGGCGCTCGACGCCTCACAGGCCACCCTGATCGACCGGCTGACCCAGCTGGCTCCGGCCGAGCTGGTGGCCCGGCTGCTCCAGGGGGTGGTCACCACCGGCGAGATGCTCGACGCCGAGTTGATCGACCTGAAGCGCCTCCTGGCCGACCTGCGGCCTCCTGGGCCGTAAGGGCGGCGGCATGGTGTCGGCGCAATGCACTTGACGTCCGGGGTCGTTCCCTTACATACTGCCGTCACACCGTTGAACGCCGGTGGGGCTGAGGTGCGACCACCCAACGTTGGGCGGCCACTATGACGATCAAGGAGAGTTATATGAGCGCAGTTACTAGTGAGCTGACCACCGCAGAGCTCGAGGGCCAGGTTGG
>JBBPYZ010000112.1:0-7912 GCA_038199465.1 Acidimicrobiales bacterium
GACCCCGGGACCATGAACCCGTTCGAGCACGGGGAGGTGTTCGTCACCGACGACGGTGGAGAGACCGACCTCGACCTCGGTCACTACGAGCGGTTCATCGACGAGAGCCTGTCGCGCAACTCGAACGCCACGACCGGTTCGATCTACTCGGCCGTGCTGGCGGCGGAGCGCCGGGGTGACTACCTGGGCAAGACCGTGCAGGTCATCCCCCACATCACCGACGAGATCAAGAACCGGGTGCGCCGGCTGGGTGACGGCGGCGACATCGACGTCGTCATCACCG
Source organism: Acidimicrobiales bacterium (assembly GCA_038199465.1). GTDB lineage: Bacteria > Actinomycetota > Acidimicrobiia > Acidimicrobiales > JAUJNH01 > JAUJNH01. The sequence continues at coordinate 284 of JBBPYZ010000112.1, forward strand.
AAGTGGGCGGCACCGTCGGCGACATCGAGATCCTGCCCTTCCTCGAGGCCCTGCGGCAGTTCCGCAAGGACGTCGGGCGCGACAACGTCTGCTACCTGCACGTCACCCTGGTGCCCTACCTGGGCCCCACCGGCGAGCAGAAGACCAAGCCCACCCAGCACTCGGTCACCGAGCTGCGCAGCCGGGGCATCCAACCCGACGTGATCGTGTGCCGCAGCGACCGGCCCATCAGCGAGGGGCTGAAGGGCAAGCTCAGCATGCTGTGCGACGTACCGCCCGAGGCGGTGATCTCGGCTGTCGACTGCCGCAACATCTACGAGCTGCCGCTCATCCTCCACGAGGAGGGACTGGACAAGGTGGTGGCCGAGTTGCTGCGCCTCGAGGAGCTTGCCGCCCACCGCGACCCCGACCTTTCCAGCTGGGAGCGGCTGGTCGAGCGGGCCGACGCCGACGGGGTGCCGGTGAGGATCGGCCTCATCGGCAAGTACATCGACCTGCCGGACGCCTACCTGTCGGTCATCGAGGCCCTGCGCCACGCCGGGTTCTCCACCGGCGCCAAGGTCAGCGTCGAGTGGATCCAGGCCGAGGAGATCAGCCCGCTGCTGGCCCCCTCCCGGCTCGGCCACCTCGACGGCATCGTCCTGCCCGGCGGGTTCGGCGACCGGGGCATCGAGGGCAAGATCGCCGCCGCCGCCTATGCCCGGGAGGTGGGGCTGCCCTGCCTGGGGCTGTGCCTGGGCCTGCAGGTGATGGTCATCGACCACGCTCGCGAGGTGGCCGGGCTGCTGGGCGCCAACAGCCGGGAGTTCGACCCGCTGGGCGAGCACCTGGTCATCGACCTGATGGACGAGCAGCGCAACATCACCGACCTCGGCGGCACCATGCGGCTCGGCCTGTACCCAGCCCGGCTTGAGCCGGGCAGCGTGGTGGCCGGCCTCTACGGCGAGAGCCTGGTCTATGAGCGCCACCGCCACCGCTACGAGGTGAACCCCCGCTACCGCACCCGGCTGGAGGCCAGCGGCCTGGTGTGCTCGGGCACCAGCCCCGACGACCGGCTCGTCGAGTTCGTCGAGCTGCCCGACCACCCGTTCTGGGTGGGCACCCAGGCCCACCCCGAGTTCAAGAGCCGACCCGACCGCCCCCACCCGCTGTTCGTCGGCCTGGTGTCCGCCGCCCTGCGCCGGGCCGGATCACCCGCTTGAGCTTGGACCCGCCGTTCCGGGCCGCGGGCGAGGAGGTCGTCTACCTGAGCCGGCTGCTGCGGGTGGCCCGCGGCCGGTTCGTGGCCCCCGACGGCGCCGAGTTCGAGCGGGACATCGTCCACCACCCGGGCTGGGTGGCCGTGGTCCCCGTCACCGACGACGGCCACGTGGTCTGCGTCCGCCAGTACCGGGCCGCGCTGGGGGCGTGGCTCCTGGAGATCCCCGCCGGGATCCGCGACGTCGACGGCGAGGCCCCCGAGCTGACCGCCCGCCGGGAGCTGGCCGAGGAGGCGGGCGTGGCCGCCGAGCACCTGGAGCTGGTGGCCACCATCCACAACTCGCCCGGCTTCGCCGACGAGCTGGGTTCGGTCTTCCTGGCCACCGGCCTCACCGAGGTGCCCACCGACCGCCAGGGCCCCGAGGAGGGCTACATGGAGGTGGTGCGGGTGCCGCTCAGCGACGTCCCCCGCATGATCGCCGCCGGCGAGATCACCGACGCCAAGAGCGTCGTCGGCCTGCTCCTGGCTGTGGCGCGCTGGCCCTAGCCATGGCGCACCGGTCGCTGCTCGATCCCGCAGGGCGACCGGAGTCGGTGGGTCACGTCCTTCCCGGGTTGCCCGTTCCCGCCGCCGGCGGTCGGTAGCGTCCGGTCCTGCGGCGATGGGCCGCCGAGGGAAGGGGTGAGCGGTGATCGTCGGGGTGCCGACCGAGACCAAGGAGGGCGAGCACCGGGTGGCCCTCACACCTGACGGGGTGCGCGAGCTGCGGGCCCGAGGCGTCCGGGTGGTGGTCGAGGCCGGTGCCGGCCTGGGATCCTCCTTCACCGACGACGCGTTCTCCGAGGCCGGGGCCGAGCTCGGCACGGCCGACGACGCCTGGGGCGCCGACCTGGTGGTCAAGGTGAAGGAGCCACAGCTGGGCGAGCTGGGGCGACTGCGGGCCGATCAGGTGCTCTTCACCTACCTCCACCTGGCCGCCCACCCGCAGGTGGCCGACGCCCTCCTCGCCGCCGGCACCACCGGCCTGGCCTATGAGACGGTCCAGCTGGCCGACGGCAGCCTGCCCCTGCTGGCGCCCATGAGCGAGATCGCCGGCCGGCTGGCCACCCAGGTCGGCGCCCACCACCTCGAGGCGGCCCAGGGCGGCCGGGGCATCCTGCTCGGCGGGGCGCCGGGGGTCCGGCCGGCCCGGGTGGTGGTGATCGGGGCCGGCAACGTCGGCTGGTCGGCGGCCTGCATCGCCGTCGGCATGGAGGCCGAGGTGCTGCTCCTCGACCGCAACCTCGACCGGCTCCGCTTCCTCGACCAGATCCGCCGGGGCCGGCTGGCCACCCTGGCCAGCAACCGGGGCGCCGTCGAGCGGGCCGTGGTCGAAGCCGACCTCGTCGTCGGCGCCGTGCTGGTGGCCGGCGGCAGGGCCCCGGCGGTGGTCCCCGAAGACCTGGTGCGGCGCATGCGGAAGGGCTCGGTCATCGTCGACGTGGCCATCGACCAGGGCGGCTGCGTGGAGGGCATCCACGAGACAACCCACACCGAGCCCGTCTACCAGCGCCACGGCGTCCTCCACTACGCCGTCGGCAACATCCCGGCTGCCGTGCCCCACACCTCCACCTACGCCCTCACCAACGCCACCCTGCCCTACGTGGCGGCGGCGGCCGGGCGGGGCGTGCGGGATGCAGCCGCCGCCGACCCCAGCCTGATCCCCGGGGTGACCACGGTGGCCGGCCAGATCACCAACCGGGCCGTGGCCGACAGCCTCGGCCACCCGTGGGTCGATCCGGCCCGCGCCCTGGCCTGACGGGTACCGATCATCCCTACGCTTCGCCAGGCCGAGCGGTGCACCCGGGAGCGGAGGGTAACCTCGCCTCCCCATGACCGACGTGCAGCGCAGCGATCTCCGAGCCCAGCTCGAAGCCGAGCGAACCGACCTGCACGCCCAGCTGGCCGAGCTCGGCGTCGGCGCTGCGGCCGGCGACGAGCTCACCTACGACGCCAACTTCGCCGACACCAGCCAGGTCACCGCCGAGAAGGGCGAGACCGAGGCCCTGGCCTCCACCCTGCAGGAGGCCCTGGACGCCGTCGACGCCGCCCTGGTCCGCATGGAGAAGGGCACCTACGGCACCTGCGACCGCTGCCAGCAGCCGATCGCCCCGGCCCGCCTCGAGGCCATGCCCTCCGCCACCCGCTGCATCGAGCACGCCTCCCAACCCTGACGGGCTCTCGGACCGGGGCTCCGGCTCAGGCTAGGTAGATCCTGGCCGAGCCCTTGTTGAACACCCGGTCGGTGAAGCCCAGGAGCAGCCCCTGGGACGAGTCCGGGATCTGGAAGGCCACCATCCCCCGGCGCGAGCCTCCGGGCGGGACCTCGCCGCTGACCGCCTCACCGGAGCCGGGGACGCCGACCGGGTCGAAGGTCTCGCCCTTCACGTTCCTCATGGCGAACTGGGCGAACGAGGAGTACACCTGCGGCGCCGCTGACCGGTTCCTGATCTCGACGTCGGCGGTGACGTAGTGGGAGCCGGCCGGCGGCTTCTGGGTCCCGGCGTCGTAGGGGTCCTCGAAGCCGTGGACCACGACCTCGGTCTCCCCGACGCGCACCACGTCGCCGACCCGGTAGGACCCGGCTGCGGGCTTGACCGTGGTGGCCGGGCCGTCCGGGCTGCCGACGAAGCCGACCTTCTCCGAGCTGCCGCCACCGCCGCAGGACGGCAGGACGACGAGCGCGGCGGCGAAACCGCCGGCTACCAGTGAGCTGCGGACCTTCATGTAGTTCCCCCTTCTCCACGAGCGCACCCCCGGCACGCCTCGACCTCAGCGCCACGGCCTCGTGGACGCCGCCGTCATCCTGCCCCATCCGCCACCCTCCGTGACGGATCGACGCCGGTGCGGGACGCTCGGAGGATGGCGCTGACGGGTCAGCTGCCCCGGCCGGAGGCGACGACCAGGGCGGCGACGACGGCGACGGCCACGACCCCGAACGTCAGCAGCTGCGGCATCCGCGATGGCAGCAGCGGCGAGCCGGCCAGGATGGCGGCTTCACGCTGACGCCACCTTCGATGTGACAAAACGGCGATTCCGGCGCCAAGGCCGATCACCGGGAGCCCGATCAGCCGGCGACCCCCGGCCAGCTCGTAGCCGATGGGCAGCTGGGTCGCAGCCACGCCCGCGGCGATGAGCGCCAGCGCCGTGCGGGTCCAGGCCAGCATCGGGCGCTCGTTGGCCAGCGAGAACCTGGGATCCACGGCTTCAGGCGTCGCCGGCCGAGGGGCCGACGACCCGGGCCCGCTCAAGCCGTGGTTTTCCGCCGCAGCCAGCCAGCCACCGCACCGGCGATGAACAAGGCGGCCGCGAGGATCAACACCCACTTCAGCGCGCTGATGAGCAAGCCGAGGACACCGACGACCAAGGCCAGGGCGATGAGCACCAGCGCTACTGCCATGACGAACCTCCTGTAGTGGGGTGACCGTGCCCCTACCCGATCCCTCGTCAGGGCAAGCATGGGGGCCGGTCGGCGTTGGGTTCACCGTTCGGACGACGGCCCCCTCGATGGGCGAGCGGCCCCGAGGCGGTACCAGATTGTGCTGGCCACCAGCCAGGCGATGTTCGGCACCGTGGCCGCAGGGCGTCGGAGGGCCCAGCCGGCGATGATGGCCACCACGGCGGCGGCGTGGGCGGCGAACCATCCGGTCCGGCGCTCGCGGACCACCGGCACCCATCGCGCGATGACCACGATGGCCACGGGGTAGCCCACGACCAAGAGCGGGACGGCGGCGGTGGCGGCCTTCACGAGCGGGGCAGCAGGCCGATGGCGTCGCGCACCCGGCCGAGGGTGGCGTCGGCCACGGCGCTGGCCTTGCCGCGACCCAGGGCGAGGGCGGCGTCCACCGCTCCCGGGTCGGCGCTCAGCTCGGCGTAGCGCGTGCGGAACGGGGCCAACAGCTCGTTCAGCGCGTCGGCCACGTCGGCCTTCAACGGCCCGTACTGGGTGTAGCGCTCGGCCAGCTGCTCGGCCGGCTCGCCCGTGGCTGCGGCCAGCAGGTCGAGCAGGTTGGACACCCCCGGCTTGGCCGCCGGGTCGTAGCGCACCTCGCCCTCGGTGTCGGTCACGGCCCGCTTCACCTTGCGGACCACGACCTCGGGTGGGTCCAGCAGGTCGATGGTGCCCTGGGGCGAGATCGACGACTTCGACATCTTGGCCGTGGGGTCCTGGAGGTCCATCACCCGGGCCCCGGCCCGGGGGACGGCGGCCTCGGGCACCACCAGTACCGGCCCGTAGCGGGAGTTGAAGCGGGTGGCGGCGTCACGGGTCAGCTCGAGGTGCTGGCGCTGGTCGTCGCCCACCGGCACCCGGTCGGCGCCGTAGAGCAGGATGTCGGCGGCCATCAGGGCGGGGTAGCTGAACAGCCCGGCCGGGACGAAGTCGCGCTCGTCGGCCTTGGACTTGAACTGGGTCATCCGCGACAGCTCGCCGAAGCTGACGATGCACTCCATGACCCAGCTCATCTCGGTGTGGGCGGCCACGTGCGACTGCACGAACAGGGTGCAGCGCTGCGGATCGACGCCGGCGGCCAGGACGACGGTGGCCAGGCTCAGGGTCTTGGCCCGCAGGTCGGCCGGGTCGGGGCTGTTGATCAGGGCGTGGAGGTCCACGATCGAGTAGAAGCACTCGTCCTCGTCCTGCATGTCCACCCACTGGCGCAGGGCCCCGAGGTAGTTGCCGAGGTGGGGGGCGCCGGTCGGCTGCACCCCTGACAGAACCCGTCCCATGGGAGGGGGAGCGTACGGCGCCGAGCGACGAACACCAGGCGTGTAATCTGCGGTCGTGGCCTACGCCGTATCGACGCCGGTCTTCGAGGGTCCCTTCGACCTGCTGCTCCACCTGATCTCCAACCAGCAGGTCGACGTCCACGAGGTCTCCCTCGTCGGCATCGTCGAGGCCTACGTGGCCGAGCTCGACCACCTCGGCCCGCTCGACCTCGACCAGGCAAGCGAGTTCCTGCTCATCGCCGCCATCCTCATCGAGCTGAAGGCCAAGCGGCTGCTGCCCCGGCCCGAGGGCGTCGAGCTCGACGACGAGCTGGCCCTGTGGGAGGAGCGCGACCTGCTGCTGGCCCGGCTTCTCGAGTGCAAGACGTTCAAGGACGCGGCCCGCACCCTGGCCGCCCTGGCCGAGACCGCGGCCCTGTCGTGGCCCCGCCACGTCGGGCCCGACGAGCGCTACGCCGACCTGGTGCCCGACCTCCTCGTTGGCGTCAGCCCCGAGCGGCTGAAGCGGGCCTACGAGCGGGCCATGACGCCCAAGCCCCGGCCCGCGGTCGACCTGTCCCACGTCACCCCGATCCGCCTGAGCGTGGCCGACGCCGTCCTCGAGCTGTGCCACGAGCTGCCCCGGGTGGGCCGCATCACCTTCCGCCGCCTCACCGCCGACCTGCTCGAGCGGGTCGACGTCATCGTCCACTTCCTGGCCGTCCTCGAGCTCTACAAGCAGGACCTGATCGAGCTCGACCAGGCCGCCACCTTCGCCGAGCTCACCATCACCTGGGCCGGCGCCGCCCCCGCCGCAGCCGCCGCCCTGGCCATGGCCGGCGCCGACGCCTACGAAGGCTGACGCCGCTCAATGATCCTGCGACCATCGCCTACCATATGGCCGTGGCCCGCACCCAGACCCTCGTGCAGCTGAACGACGGTCTCCTTGCCGCCCTCGACCAGCGGGCCGTCAGCCGCGGTGTCTCCCGCAGTCAGCTGATCCGTGAGGCGGTCGAGGCTTATGTACGCCAGGACCTCGACGCCGAGATCTCACGGAGGATCATCGAGGGCTACCGGCGGCAGCCGCAGTGGGAGCCCGACGACTGGGGAGACCTCGGGGCGCTGGCCGATCGGGCCGCCCGGGAGACCCACCAGCGTCTGGACGCCGAGGAACGTGAGGCCGGGCTCCCGCCGTGGTGGCTTGACACCTCACCATGCCAGGCATGAAGGCCCCAGTGGTGGTGCGCCAGGGCGCTGGTCAGGCGCCGAGGGTGCCGTAGACGTAGTCGAAGGCCTCGGCCACGGTGGTCAGCGGGGTGTCCTCGGGGGGCTCGGGGATCTTGGCGTCGTAGGCCTCCTCGAGGGCGAGGGTCAGCTCGACGAAGGCGAGGGAGTCGATGTCGAGGTCGTCCTTCAGGTTGGCCTCGGGCGCCACCGTCGACGCCTCGACGTCCATCACCTCGGCTGCGGTCTCCTGGAACACCTTGAAGGCTGCGTCGCGGTCCACGGGGCGAACCTAGACCGACAAGAAGGGTCAAGGCGGGTGCTACCACACGGTGCGCACGTCGCGAGCGGCCCGGGCATGCTCCCGGATGGCGGCGTCCTTGGTGACGAGCGGCACGGCCAGCTCGCTGGCGGTGGCGTAGAGGAACCGGTCGGCCGGATCGGCGTGGAACCCCGAC
>JBBPYZ010000113.1:0-6644 GCA_038199465.1 Acidimicrobiales bacterium
ACCGGTGGTGACGGCGAGCTCGACCGGCCGCACCCCGGGCGCCCCGGCCCGGGTGAGGGCCTCGGCCCACCGGTCGGCGGGCCTACGCCACCGTCCTCGGCCAGGTCCTCGTCGTGTTCGGCATCGCCACCATCGCCGCCTGCTGGTTGTGGGCCGGCCGACTCCTGCTCCTGCCCTCCGAGGAACGGGTCTTCCGCCGCCCGGCGAGCGCCCGCCCGCGCCAGGACGGCTTCCGGTGAGACCGCTGGTGGCCTGCGGCCTGGTGCTGTGGGTGGGCGCGACGCTGGTGCTGTCCTCCACCCGCTGGTTCGCCCGGGCGCCCCTCGCCGAGCGCCTGCGACCGCACGGGCCCGATCCGGGGATCGCCGCCCGTCGGCCCGGTCTGCTCTCCGTCGAGTCCTTCCGCGACGTCCTCCGGCCGGCGGCGGCCGCGCTGGGCGAGCTGCTGGGAAGGCTCCTTGGGCCCGACGACCTGGCCGTCCGCCTGGCCCGCACCCACTCACCCCTCGACCCCGCCGCCTTCCGGGTCCGCCAGGTCGGCCGGGCCGGCGCCGCCCTCCTGGCCGGCCTCGCCGTCGTCGCCATCCTGCGCCCTGCCGCACCCTTCGCCGCCCTCGCCGTCCTCGGCCTGCCCAGCCTGGTCTTCCTCCTGGCCGAGCGCACCCTGCAGCAGGCCGACGCCGCCCGTCAGCAGCGCCTCTCAGCCGAGCTTCCCGTCATCGCCGAGCAGCTGGCCATGCTCCTGGCCTCGGGCTGGTCCACGGGCGGTTCGCTGCAGCGCATCGCCGAACGGGGCACTGGGGTCGCCGCCGAGGACCTCGCCGTCGTGGTCGGCCGGATCCGCCAGGGCCTGAGTGAGAGCGACGCCCTCGGCGAGTGGCGGGACCTGGCCCACGTCGCCGCGGTCGACCGGCTCGTCGCCGTGCTCGCCCTCCAAAGGGCCACCACCGACCTCGGCCGGCTTCTGGCCGACGAGGCCCGGTCCATCCGTCAGGACCACCACCGCCAGCTCATCGAGCAGCTCGACGCCAGGGAGCAGCAGGTCTGGATCCCCGTCACCGTCGCCACTCTGGTCCCCGGCGCCATCTTCCTCTCCATCCCCTTCATCGAGGCCCTGCGCCTCTTTACCGGCTCCTAAGGAGGAACCATGCTGTCCACCTCGATCCTGGCCATCCCGACATGGGCGCGCGGGCGCGTCCGTCTCGACCAACGCGGCGAGGGGGTGGTGTCGGCCGCCATCGCGGTCCTGGTGATGGCGTTCCTGGGCGCGGCCATGTACGTCGGGTTCAAGCAGACGCTGGGCTCGGCCCAGACCAAGACCGACGCCCAGGTGGCGTGCATCGGCGGTACCGGTCCGGACTGCCCAGCTCCGCCCCCCTGAGCGTGGGCGGCCGTCCCCGCCGCGACGAGCGCGGCACGAGCATCGTCGGCACCACCTTCGGCTTTGCGGTGTTCCTCGGGTTCCTGCTGTTCGCCGTCAACCTCGCGCTGGGCCTCTACGCCCGGTCCACCGCCACCGCCATCGGCTTCGACCAGGCCCGGCTGCTGGCCCAGCGGGGCGGCTCGTGCATCGCGAGCGCTCTAGGCACCGAGCTGGCCGTCGCCCGTCGCCTCGACGGGTGGTGGCGGCAGGTCGTGGTGACCGCCGGGTGCGACGGCGAGCGGGCCACTGTCCGGATCGACGCCTCGTCCTCCCGAAGCCTGCTGCCCTCGTCACTGCTCCGACCCACGGGGCTGAGCGAGCTGCACCGCTCCTTCACGGTCCGGGTCGAGGCCCTCCGGTGAGCCGGCCACCAGCCCAGCCGGGACGAGCCGGCGACGAGCGGGGCCAGGTCGGAGGGATCGAGTCCCTGAGCTTCGGTGTGCTCATCCTCGTCCTCGGGATGCTCGGGGCGGCCTCGGCGTGGGCGGTCGTCGACGCCAAGGTGGCCGCCACCTCGGCCGCCCGTGAGGCGTCCCGCTCCTTCGTCGAGTCCGACGGCTCGGCGGAGGCCTGGGCCGACGCCGCAGCCCGGGGGCGGGAGGCCTTCGCCGGCCATGGCCGCAACGCCCTGGCCGTCGAGCTGCCCCGGCCCGACGGCGACTTCGGCCGCTGCGGGCCGGTCACGGTGACGGCGTCCACCACCATCGACCTGCCCCGGCTGCCCGGCATCAGGGCGACGCTGCGCCGGGTGCAGGTCCAGGCCAGCCACACCGAGGTGGTCGACCCCTACCGGGCCGGTGTCGGCCGGGGACCGACCTGTGCCTGAGGCCGACGACGACGGCGGGTCCACCCTGCTCCTGCTGCCGTCGGCGGTGCTGGTGCTGTTCCTGCTCACCGCCTTGGCCGTCGACGGTGCCGCCACCTTCCTCGCCCAACGTCAGCTGGCTGACGTCTGCGCCGGCGCGGCGAACGACGCCGCCGGCGTGGCCCTCGACGTCGACCAGCTCTACGGGACCGTCGGCCCGGCCGGCCCGACGGTCGACCTGGCCCGGGTCCTCACCGTCACCCGGGGCCGGCTAGTCCCCCTCGAGGCCCGCTGGGGCCGAACCGCTGACGTCGACGCCGAGGTCGAGGGCCCCCAGGTCTCGCTGCGCCTGGCCGCCAGCGTCCCCCTGCCCATCGGCACCGGAGGCTCCGGCCGAGCCCGAGCCGAAGTCACCGCCACCTGCGAAGCCACCACCATCCGCCGCTGACGGCGCTTCGCCCATCGGCTTCGGGCGCCACTCAAGACTTCCGGAAAGGCTATTTTGTGTGGCACACTGATCAGGGAGATCGGGAGGGGCGGTGCCGGACGTGCTCGTATCTGAAGCGCTGCGGGACAGTCGCGGCCGACTGGTCCACGATGACTACGTGGACGCCGCCGTCGAGGACGCTCGCCGTCAGGTGAGGGGTCGGGGCCGGCCATCGTTGTCCGAGGCGGGTGAGTCACCGCTGCTTCGGGTCCGCCTGCCGAAGGACCTTGACGAGGCCGTTCGCCAGGCCGCCCAGGACGCGGGCACGACGCGATCGGAGTGGGTGCGCCGGGTGCTGGCCGGCGCGACCAGGAAGGGCTGACGAGAAGCGGCCAGCGCCCGCTGGCGACGAGACGGCCGACCGTTGACCACTTGCTTTTTGATGACTTCTGATGCACCATCTGCTCGTGGAGGTCCTGCTCGTGCCCGCCGATGTAGCCGATCCGTCGGGACCGGAGGTGGTGCACAAAACCGCCTGCCTGCCGGGGGAGCGGGAGCGGCTTCTGCACGAGGCCGAGGTGCTGCGGATGGCGGCCCAACGGGGCGTCGCCGGCCTGGCGAGCGTGGTGGCGGCGCCGTCGCCGGAAGCGGACGAGCCAACGCTGGTCACGACGGCGGCGGCCGGGCCGTCGTTGGCGGTGGCCGGCCCCCTCCCCGTGCTCGAGGTGGCGGGCGTCGCCGCCGAGGTGGCCCGCCTGCTGGCCGGGCTCCACGACGCCGGCCTGGTCCACGGGGCGCTGGAGCCTGGGCACGTGGTCCTCGACGGCGAGCGCGGCGCCATCCTGGTGGGGCTCGGCCACGGCGGCGAGGCCGGTGCTGTGCCGAGCGGAGCCGATCCCGGGCCGGCACCGTCGGGCAGCCTCGACCCGGCCGCCGACGTCGCCGGCTGGGGCGCGCTCGTCGCCCACCTCCTCGACTGGTCCACAACCCCCGAGGAGGAGCCCCTCCTGGCCCTGCGACGGGCCCTCGGCAGCCGGCCGAACCGGGGATGGCGGGCACGAACCGCTGCGCCGGCAGCTGAGGTGGACCGGCGGGCGCTGGCGGCGCTGGCCGACCAAGCCCAGGAACCCGATCCGGCCCGCCGGCCGACGGCCCGGGCGCTGGCCGCGGCCGTCGTCCATCGAGTCCCACTGGCCCGCCTGCCCGGAGCCGCCGCCGGCGCGCCGGTCGGCCCCATGCCTCCTGCCGGGCTCCTCGACCGACTCTCCGGTCATCTCACGACGGGTCCGGACCCGGCGGGTGACCATCCGACGGCCTCCCGAGCGACGGCAGTCGAGGTTCGGGGGCGGGGACCTGTCCTCGCCGATCAACGGGAGGACCCCCCGGGCCGCCGCCCTTCGCGGCTCCGGACCCGTCGTCGCCGTCGACCCGGGGCCGCGAGCCTTCTGGTCCTTTCGGCTGAAGATGCGCTCACGGGTCCGCCCGAGCGCAGCACAGGCGACGATCGCCCGGTTGTGGAGCCGAGGGTGCTTCGCTCAGGGCCCTCGTCGCAGGGACCGGGTCCTTTCGGCCGACGGCGCATCGTCGCCGGTGGGGTCGCGGTGCTGGCCCTCCTCGGCGCCATCGTCGCCATCGGTCCTTCCCCTCCCACGCCGGCAGCGGCGCCGGCACCCCGGTGTCCCGGCGTGGCCGGCCCCGCGGCCGACGTCGATGGCGACGGGTGCCGGGAGCCGGTGACCTGGAGCGACGGGGTGCTGCGGGCCGGTTCGGCCCGCTTCGCCTTGGGGGCGCCCGGCGACGGTTGGGCGGTGGGCGACTGGGACTGCGACGGCCAGCTCACGCCGGCCGTCCTGCACGCCGGATCGCTGACGGTGTTCGACGCCTGGCCGGGCCCTGGGGCCGAGGAGCGCGGCCGGCCCGTGGCCAACGTCCCTGGTTCGCGCCAGCTCTCGGTGGTTGCCGGGCCGGACGGCTGCGACCGGCCCTCGCTCAGTCGTCCGGGAGCGGCCGATCTGCAGATCGACCCCCGGGGCAGACCATGAGCACCCGCCTCGGCCGCCAGGCGGGGGTGGCGCTGACCCTCGCCGCGCTGGTCGGCGGCGAGGCCGTCCTGTGGCGGGCCGGGCACCGCCTGCCGTCGCTCCCCCTCGATCCCGACCGGCTCGGGGCCACCGTGGCTGAGACCGATCCGTTGACCCTTGCCGTCGGCGTCCTGCGCCTGGGCGCGCTCGCCCTCGGCGCCGGCCTGATCGCCGTCACCGTGGCCGGCCTGGCCGCCCGGGCGATCGGCGCCGCCCGGCTCGTGGCCCGGGTCGACCGGTGGACGCCGGCCGGCGTCCGCCGCCTCTTGGACGGCGCCCTCGGCGTCGGCCTGGCCGCCACCATCGGGCTGAGCACCCCGGCCAGCGCCGGCCCGAACGGGTCGAGCCCGCCGGGAGCCGTTCCCGTCACGGCCACAGCCCCTTCCGAGACCACCGACCCGAGCCTGCGGCGCCTCCCCGACGGGCCCGCACCTCCGCCCGATCCCACCACCACGCTCCGCCGCCTTCCCGACGCAGCCGCTGTCCCGGCCGACCCCACGACCACAACGCTGCGCCGCCTGCCCGACGGCAACCGACCCGGCGACTCCACCACCACCGCACCACCGGTGGCCGCCCCGCTCCCGACGGCTCCGTCACCCACCCCCGGCCCGGCTTCGGAGCCGGCGGCCACCGGGGAGGTGGTCGTGCGCCCGGGGGACTCGTTCTGGCGGCTGGCCGAGCGCCACCAGGCCGATCGGCTGGGTCGTCAGCCGACCGACGGCGAGGTGGTGGCCTGCTGGGTCGACCTGGTGGCCCGCAATCGCCACCGGCTCGTCGTGCGGGACGATCCCGACCTCATCTTCCCGGGCCAGGTGTTCGAGGTCCCCTGCCCCTGAGCCTCACTCGGGCATGGTGAGGCCGCGCTCCTTGATGGCGTCCAGCACCGGGGCGCCCAGCACGTTCTTCATGAGGAACAGGTCGCGGAACATCAGCCACTTCGGGGCCAGCTCCTTGGCGTAGCGCTCGAAGTACAGCAGCTGCTTGATGACCAGCACCAGCTCGCGGGGGGTGCCGTCCTTGGAGTACTGGTCCATCAGGCCCACGATCGAGGAGAGCAGCTCCCCCAGGTTCACGTCCGACAGGCCGGAGTCGAGCATGGCCCCGAACACCAGCTGCATGCGCAGGCCCACCTCCTCGTCGGTGCCGGTGTCCTCGGGGAAGGCGCCCACCCGCTTGAAGGCCCGGGCCACCCGGCTGAAGTCGTTGTCGAGCATCGTGGTGGTGAACTGGTCGCGCAGCAGCTGCTTCCAGTCCTCCTCCAGCTCGCCCATGATGCCGAAGTCGAGGAAGGCCAGCCGTCCGTCTTCCAGCATCCACAGGTTTCCGGAGTGGACGTCGCCGTGGAAGGCGCCGTGCACCAGCGCCGCCTCCATCCACACCTTCACGCCCCGGCGCAGCACCAGCTCGCAGTCGATGCCCCGCTCCCGCAGGGTGTCGAACTCGTCGACCGGGATGCCGTACATCCGCTCCATGCAGATCATGTTCGGGCCGCAGTAGTCCCAGAACACCTCCGGGGCGGTCACCCACTTGTTGTCGCCAAAGGCGGAGATGCCGGTGCGGAAGCGGGTCTGGCGGTGGGCCTCGACCACCGGGTTCAGCTCCATGAAGGTGACGTGGTGCAGGTCCTCGACGATGCCCAGCACGTTCGAGCTGCGGGCGAAGGCGCTGAAGCGGCACAGGATCCTGGCCAGGCGGTACATGATCCGCAGGTCGGTGCCCATCCGCTGGTGGATGTTGGGCCGCTGCAGCTTGACCACGGCGTCGCGGCCGTCGGGCAGCACGCAGGCGTGCACCTGGCCCACCGAGGCGGCGGCCAGGGGGGCCTGGTCGAAGCTGAGGAACAGCTGGGCCACCGGGCGGCCCAGGTCCTTGCGGATGATCTCCTTGGCCACCTTGCCGTCGAAGGGC
>JBBPYZ010000114.1:0-7143 GCA_038199465.1 Acidimicrobiales bacterium
CCCCGGGCTCGTCGGGTGCGGGGCGCGACCTGGGAGCGGGGGTCGCCCAGGCCCACACCGTCGGCGCCCTGGTGGCGGCGACCGCCGACCTGCTGGCCCTCTGCCTCCTCGAGGCGCCGGGCGCCTGGGGGGCCGACGTGTGTGTGGGCAGCGCCCAGCGCTTCGGAGTGCCCCTCGGCTTCGGGGGCCCCCACGCCGGCTTCCTGGCCGTGCGCCGCGGGCTGGAGCGCTCGCTGCCGGGCCGGATCGTCGGGGTCTCCGTCGACGCCGCCGGAGCGCCGGCCCTGCGCCTGGCCCTGCAGACCCGCGAGCAGCACATCCGCCGGGAGAAGGCCACCTCCAACATCTGCACGGCCCAGGTGCTGCTGGCCAACATCGCCGCCTTCTACGCCATGTGGCACGGCCCCGAAGGGCTCACCGCCATCGCCGAGCGGGTCCACGGCCACGCCCGCACCCTGCAGGCCAGCCTCGCCGCCGGCGGGGTCGAGGTGGTGCACGAGCACATCTTCGACACCGTCCAGGCCCGGGTGCCGGGCCGGGCCCGGGCCGTGGTGGCCGCCGCCGCCATCCGGGGCGTCAACCTACGCCTGGTCGACGACGACGTGGTCGGCGTCAGCTGCGACGAGGTGACCACCGACGACCACGTCGGCCACGTCCTGGCCGCCTTCGGCCTCGGGCCCCCCACCGCCCCCGGGCCCAGTCCCCTGCCACTGGCCCGCACCACCCCGTTCCTCACCCACCCGATGTTCTCCCGGTTCGGCTCGGAGACGGCGATGCTGCGCGAGCTGCGGCGGCTAAGCGACCGCGACCTGGCCCTCGACCGCACCATGATCCCGCTCGGGTCCTGCACCATGAAGCTGAACGGCACCACCGAGATGGAGCCGATCAGCTGGGACGGCTTCGCCGGGATCCACCCGTTCGCCCCACCCGACCAGACGGCCGGCTACCGGTTCCTGATCGCCGACCTCGAGCGCTGGCTGGCCGAGATCACCGGCTACGACGCGGTGTCCCTCCAGCCCAACGCCGGCAGCCAGGGCGAGCTGGCCGGCCTGCTCGCCATCGGCGCCTGGCATCGCAGTCGGGGCGACGACGACCGCAGGGTGTGCCTGATCCCCTCCTCGGCCCATGGCACCAACGCCGCCTCGGCCGTGATGGCCGGCATGACCGTGGTGGTGGTGGCCTGCGACGCCGCCGGCAACGTGGATCTCGAGGACCTGCGCACCAAGGCCGCAGCCGCCGGCCCCCGCCTGGCCTCCCTGATGGTGACCTACCCCTCGACCCACGGGGTGTTCGAGGAGGCGATCGGCGAGGTGTGCGCCGCCGTCCACGACCTGGGCGGCCAGGTCTACCTCGACGGCGCCAACCTCAACGCCCTGGTGGGCCTGGCCCGCCCCGGGCGGTTCGGAGCCGACGTCAGCCACCTCAACCTCCACAAGACGTTCTGCATCCCCCACGGCGGCGGCGGACCCGGCGTGGGCCCCGTAGCGGTGCGGGCCCACCTGGCCCCGTTCCTGCCCGGCCACCCCCTCGTCCCGGCGGCCGGACCGGCCGACGGCCCGGTGGTGTCGGGGGCGCCGTGGGGCTCGGCCGGCATCCTCCCCATCCCGTGGGCCTACCTGCGGCTGATGGGCCCCGACGGGCTGAAGCGGGCCACCCAGGTGGCCATCCTCAACGCCAACTACGTGGCCACCCGCCTGGGCCCCCACTACCCCGTCCTCTACACCGGGCGGGGCGGCCTGGTGGCCCATGAGTGCCTGCTCGACCTGCGGCCCCTGACCAGGGCCACCGGGGTCACCTCCGAGGACGTGGCCAAGCGGCTGATGGACCTGGGCATCCACGCCCCCACCCAGTCCTTCCCGGTGGCCGGCACCCTGATGGTCGAGCCCACCGAGAGCGAGTCGCTGGCCGACCTCGACCGCTTCTGCGAGGCCATGATCACCATCCGGGCCGAGATCGACAAGGTGGCCGACGGCACCTGGCCCCGGGACGACAACCCCCTGGGCAACGCCCCCCACACCGCAGCGATGGTGACGGCCACCGCCTGGGACCACCCCTACACCAGGGAGGAGGCCGCCTACCCCCTGGGCCTGAACCCCGACAAGTACTGGCCCCCCGTCCGCCGCCTCGACAGCGCCGCCGGCGACCGCACCCTCATCTGCAGCTGCCCGCCGCTGGAGGCCTGACCGGGAAAGGCCCGTGGCGGGGCCGCCGAGCTCCCGGCACCTCTCGGGGTTCAGCCACTGCAGTTGTCACCGGCGTACTTCTTGATCTTGTCGCTGGCCACCCGCTCCTCAGGCGACTGGGTCTTGGCCGGCGGCCTGGTACCGGCCTTGAAGCTGGTGGCAGCCTGGTTGCTGTTCTGCACGAAGATCTCCATGGCCGCCTGCAGCTCGGTCGGCGCGGTCGCCTGCAGCTTGGCCGCAGACTCCTCGAGGAGCGTGCCGTAGGCCTGCAGCGGACCGGCCTCATCCGCGGTCCCCGGCTCGGGGAGGGCCTGGGTGGCGGTGGCCAGGTCCCTCAGCGTGCGGCAGAACTCGCTCACCGGCCTGGATGTGGTGGACGGGCTGGAGCCGGCCGTCGAGGCCGGCGAGGAGCTGCCGCCGCCGTCGCTGCACGCCGCCAGGACGAGGGCAGCCAGGCCGACGAGCACCGCGGCCCAGCCGCCCGGTCGGGGGTTGCGGCGCGCTCGCTGGTTGTTCGGGTGCATGAGATCGTCTCTCCGGGCGGTGGCGTATGTGGCGGTGTACGTTAGCTCCGTGCGGAGGACGAACATCTACCTCACCGAGGCCGAGCAGGCCGGGCTGGACGCACGAGCAGCGGCGGAGGGGTCGACCCGGAGCGAGGTCGTTCGGGCCATCGTCGACCGGGAGCTCCACCTGGATGCCGCCGGAGCAGACGATCTCGACGCCGCCCTCGGTGAGGCCGCGGCAGAGATCGCCGAACGCGCCCGAGCGCTCAGCGTCGACGATCCCGACCTGCACAGCAGCTGAGCGGTGGTCATCGTCGACGACCACCTGGCGCTGCTCGCGCTGGCGGGTCAGCTCCCCGATCTCGGGCTGGCGGGCCCGGTGGTCACGACCTACGGCTTTCAGTACCGGATGGTCCGGGCGCTCTCGGACTCGGCCCGATCCGGGGCCCTCTCGCGCCGGCTGGCTGAGCCGGCGGCCGCCGTCGCCCGAGCGGTGCGACCTCCCGCTGACCGACTCGTCGTGCTCGACCCGCGCGCCGGCCTCCAGTCGGCGGTGGGCGTCGCCGCCCGCCACCCCGCCAACCTGCTCCTCGCCGAGCTGGTGGGCGCCGCCCTGCACCATCGAGCCGCCATCCGGGTCACCTGCGCGAACACGGGCAGGACCTGGGCCCAGATCATGGACGCCGAAGGCGTCGACTTCGCCTCGATCGGCCCGTGACCAGGTCGGCCTACGACACGAGCAGGGCGAGCAGGGCCCACACCAGGGCGATCGGGAGGAGGATGGGGCTGAGCAGGCCGGCGATCGTCATGGCGACGGTGCGGGGCCACAGGGCCAGGGCCCGCAGGTCGTCGGCGCCCTCGACGTCGGGGCCGACGGCCCGCCACAGCGACCGGCCGGCGCCGATGGCCGAGCGGGCCACGGCCCGGGCCTGTCGGGCCTTGGCCGCCCCGCCCAGGGCGCTCATGTGGTCGAGCCAGTCGCGACCGGACTGGCCGGACGCCTTGACCGCGGCGAGCACCCGGTGGGGGTCGCCGAGGAGACCGGCACCCCGCACGGCGCGGCGGCCCACCCGCCAGCCGGCCAGGGGCGCCAGCCCGAACAGGCCGAGGAGCAGGCCGGACCAGCCGAAGGCCGAGACGCCGAGCAGCACGAGCAGGACGGCGCCGGCCGCGCCGACCAGCGATGCCACCACGACCAGTCGGCCGAGGCCGCCCAGGGTCGTGGCCGCCAGGTTGAGAACCGGCTGGGCCCGGGTCAGGCCCCGTTCCGCCCCGCTCCCCACCTGCGCCGCCGCCGCCTGAGCCCGGGTGAGGGCCGCCTTCCTGCGCTCGCTGGCCATGCCTCAACCCTTCCCGGTGAAAGGCAGGCCAACCACTCGGCCGGGCACGTCGGTGCCGCGGGCGGTGACCACAACGGCATCGCCCAACGCCACGTCGGGGCGCAGGAAGGCCAAGGCGATGCCGTGGCCCAGCACCGGGCTGAAGTTGCCGCTCGAGACGGTGCCCACGACCTCGTCGGCGGCCCGCACCGCACCGCCCGAGCGGGGCGGTCGTCGCCCCTCGGTGGCGATGCCCCGGAGGCGCAGGGCCGGTCCGGCCGCCCGCTCGGCCAGGAGGGCGGCCTTCCCGGGGAAGGCCGGCTTGTCCCAGCCCACCACCCAGGCCAGGCCGGCCTGCAGGGGGGTGATGCCGGGCCCGAGCTCGTGGCCGTGGAGGGGGAGGCCCGCCTCCAGCCGGAGGGTGTCGCGGGCGCCGAGGCCGGCGGGGGCCACCCCGGCGGCCAGCAGGGCCGCCCACAGCGCAGCGGCGGCGCCGACGGGCACGGCCAGCTCCACACCGTCCTCGCCGGTGTAGCCCGTCCCGGCCACCGCCAACCTCACCCCCTGCCAGTCGACGGTCGCCACCCGGAACCGGCCCACGGCCGCCGCCTCGGGGCTGACCGCGCCGAGCATGGACCGGGCCTGCGGCCCCTGCACGGCCAGCACCGCCCGTGTGGCGGTGGTGTCGGTGCCGCCCAAGGCCGCGACCACACCGCCGGTGTTGGAGGCGTTCGGCATCACGTCGAACACCTCGTCGGCCCGCCACCACACGATGACGTCGTCCTGGACCGACCCGTCGTCGCCGCACAGGTGGCTGTACTGGGCCCGGCCGGGGCCGATCCTGGCCAGGTCGTTGGTCAGGGTCGCCTGGAGCCGGTCGAACGAGCCGGGGCCCTCGACCCGCACCGTGCCCAGGTGGCTGACGTCGAACACCACGGCCGCGCCCCGGCAGGCCAGGTGCTCGGCGATGGTGCCGGACGGGTAGCTGAGCGGCATCTCCCACCCGCCGAAGTCGGTCATCCTGGCCCCGAGGCCGGCGTGGACCTCGGCGAGGGCGGACCGCCTCACCGCCCGAGGGCGGCGGCCGGCGCGTGGACCTCGTCGGCGTCGGGGCCGGCGGGCGCGCTGAGCGAGGCGATGGCCGCGTCGACCTCCTCCTTCACCCCGGCCAGCTCGAGGACCAGGGCCAGGACGCCCTGGCCGCCCCGGAGGAGGTCGACCAGCTCCTCGCCGTTGCGGGCCAGAGCCACCGATCCGCCGACCATCACCAGGTTGGCGCTGCCCACGCTCTCGCCCTCGACCCGGAGCCGGTCGATGACCCGGCGGGCCGCCTGCAGCGACTGCCCGCCGTCGAGCAGCTTCTTGATGACCTTCAGCTGGACGACGTCGTCGTAGCTGTAGAGGCGCCGGGAGCCGGAGCCCTTGGCGTCGCACAGGCTGGGCCGAAGCAGGTCGGTGCGGGCCCAGTGGTCGAGCTGGCGGTAGGTGATGCCGACGATGGCCAGCACCTGCCTGCCTCCGAAGCCGGGGGGCGTTCCGGGGTTCTCGGTCATGGGGAAGGCGCCTCGCGGAGCGGAGAGGACAAGCGCGTAGTTACGCCCGTGAGGTTTGCAGGCTAGGCCCGGCCCGGGCCCACCGTCAACGGGTCGAGGCGCCCGGGGGGATCAGCCGAAGTCCTCCGGCCGGATGTGCTCCAGCCACTCCTTGAGCTCGTCGACCATGGCCTCGGCCTGGGGCTCGCCGCTCGCAGCCACCTGCACGGCATCCTCCTCTGGGTCATAGCGCACGCCCTCGTTAGCCAGCAGGTCGTCGTCGCACACGATCGGGCAGCCGGCCCGCAGAGCCAGGTTCACCGCGTCGGACGGCCGGGCCGAGACCACCTTGGTGCTGCCGGCCCCGTCGGCCCCGCCGACCCGCAGGTGCAGCTCGGCGTAGTAGGTGCCGTCCCGCAGGTCGGTGATGGCCACCCGCTCCAGCCGGGCCCCGAGGTCGTCGAGCACGGTCGCGAACAGGTCGTAGGTGAGCGGGCGGGGCGAGGCCTGGCCGTGGAGCACGTGCAGCATGCTGGTGGCCTCGGGCATGCCGACGAAGATCGGGAGGGTCCGCTGCTCGCCGCCCACCTCCTGGAGGAGGACCACCGGCGTATTGGTCGGCAACTCGACCTTGACCCCGGTGAGGCGCATCTCGACCATGGCCACACGGTAGACCGCGCCGTCGTCCTCGACAGCCCGGACCCGAGGCCCGATCCGCCTAGGAGAGGCGCTTCAGCGTCCCGGCGACGAGGGCCACGTGGAGGCGGGCGCCGAGGTCGGCCAGCTCGACCACGGTCTCGCTGGCCTGGCGCCGGGCCTTGTTGCTCCGCTGGGAGCGCAGCGGGGTCACGACCTGCTCGTAGAAGTCGGCTTCGCGGTCGGCGGCGGACTTCCACATCCGCAGGTGGCGGGGTTCGACCCCGAAGCGGGCGAACGCCGAGGCCAGGTTGGCGATCTCCAGGGCGGCGGCGTCGTAGTAGCGGCCGCCGGGGCTGGGCTGGCCCTTGATGAGCCCGTAGCGCTCCAGCTCGGCCACCGCCGGGGCCGGCAGCCCGGCGACGATGCCGAGCTCGTCGGCGGTCAGCTCGACGGCTTCGTCGAGGTCCAGCTCATCGGCGCCGTCCTGCGCCTCGGCCGGTCCGGTCCCGTCCTGGGCCGGCGGCGCCGCTTCGCTCGGCGAACGGAGGTGGCGGGGGGGCTCGGGCGAGCTGAGGAAGGCCGCAGGGCTGGAGCGGGCCGAGCGGCGCAGGCTCGCGGGGAACGGAGGCGCCGAGCGGGGGGCCCCGTCGGCCGGGACGGCGAGCGTCGCCGGCTCCCGGGCCGGCTCGGGCGAGGGCTCAGGCTCGGCCTCGGGCTCGATGACCACGACCACCCCGGCGACGGCCTCCTCGGCCTCGGGCGCCTCCTCCTCCTCCTCCTCCGGAGGATCAGGCACCGCAGCCAGCGTCGGCGGCGGCGACGGCCGGACGTCACGCTCATCCTCCATGTCGCGCCCCGCTTGCGCCTCCCCGCTTCGAGCATCCCCAGCCTGGCCGCCCCCGGCTTGCACGTCCCCGGCTTGCACGTCCCCGGCTTGCACGTCCCCGGCTTGCACGTTGGAGAG
>JBBPYZ010000115.1:0-4222 GCA_038199465.1 Acidimicrobiales bacterium
CTCCACCTACCTCGAGGTGTTCGTCGAGCGCGCCTCGGCCCGGGCCGCCGGTCGGCCGGCCAAGCGCTACCGGGTCCCGGTCGACGTGGCCGCCGCCGCCTCGGCCGGCACCACCGGCTTCCCGGCCCGCCGCGACGACCTGATCGTCACCCTGCTAGGCCGGGCCCTGGCCCTGCTGCCCCGCGCCCAGGCCGAGGCCATGGCCGAGCAGGTGGGCGAGGAGCACGGCCGGATGCTGGCGGCGTCGATGCCGGGGGCCCAAGCGGCCCCGCAGAGCGGCGAGCTCGGCGCCGAGGCCGTGCGCGACGTGCGCACCGCCCTGCACGCGGTGGCCGACGCCCTCACCGCCCACGGCTTCGCCGCCCACGCCGAAGCCCGCGACGGCCTCCTCGCCGTCATCGCCGACAGCTGCCCCTTCGGCACCACCGCCTCGCAGCACCCCGTGCTGTGCGCGGTGGACCGGGGCATGGTGCGGGGCATGCTGGCGGGTCTGGGCGTCGACCGCTCCCCCGAGCAGGAGACGAGTCGCGCCCGCGGCGACGCCACCTGCGTCACCCTGGTGTGAGGCCCCACCGCCGCCTGCTCGGCGTTGCCGCCGCCAGCACCTCCGGGCCCTCTCCGAGGCGTTGGCTCCCTTGCCACCGGGGCGTGTGTTCCTCAGAGTCACGAGCGGCACCAGTTCCGACGGCCGAGGGTCCTCAGAGGAGCCGTCGCCTCGTTCGTGGCCTTGTGGCTCCTCAGAGGGGCGGCTTCCGACCGGGTCCCGGAGCTGTCGTGCCAACTGCGCGGCTCGGATCCGCCGGGTGAACGGCCGCCGCCATTACCTGGATCACGCCTCCACCTCGCCTCTGCTGCCGGGGGTGGCCGAGGCCATGGCTCCGTGGGTCAGCGCCGCCGACCCGGGGCGGGTGCACACCGAGGGCCGGATGGCCCGGGCGGCGCTGGAGGACGCCCGGGAGCGGATCGCCGCCGTCCTGGGGTGCCGGGCCGGTCGCGAGGTGGTGCTGACCTGCGGGGCCACCGAGGCCGTGGCCATGGCCACCTGGGGTGCCATCCGCCGGGTGCCCTGCGGCGCCGTGGTGGCGGCCGCCGTGGAGCACTCGTCGGTGCGGGAGTGGGCGGCCCGGGGCGGCGGCGGCGTGGTGGAGCCGCCGGTGGACGGCACCGGCCGTCTGTGCCTCGATGACCTCGATTTCGACGGGGTGGCCCTGGTCAACGTCCAGTGGGGGAACCACGAGGTCGGCACCCTGCAGCCCGTGGCCGAGGTGGTGGCCGCCGCCCGCCGGGCCGGGGCCCTCGTCCACGTCGATGCCAGCCAGGCCGCCGGCCGGGTCCCGATCGACTTCGCCGCCCTCGACGCCGACCTGCTGTCGGTCAGCGGCCACCGCGTCGGCGGCCCCCGTGGGACGGGCGCCCTCCTGGTCCGCCGGGGCCTGCGCCTCGAGCCGCTCCTGGTCGGCGGGGCTCAGGAGCGGGCCCGCCGGGCCGGGCTGGAGAACGTGGCCGGCGCCATCGGCCTGGCCGCCGCCCTCGAGCATCACGACGCCGCGGCTGAGGGGGGCCGCCAGCACGCGCTGACCGAGCGCCTCCTGGTCGGGAGCGCCGCCCTGGCGGGTGTCCGCCGCTACACCCCCGAGGCCCGGCTGCCCCACATCGCCTGCCTCGGACTGGAGGGCATCGAGGCCGAGCCGGTGCTCCTCGGCCTCGACCAGGCCGGCGTGGCCGTGCACTCGGGCTCGTCGTGCTCATCCGAGCTGCTGGAGCCCTCGCCCGTCCTGGCCGCCATGGGCGTCGACAGCGAGCGCAGCCTGCGGGCCAGCGTCGGCTGGAGCACAACCGAGGACGACGCCGACGCGTTTCTCCTCGCCCTCCCCCAGGTGCTCGACTCCCTCCGCTCCCTCGGCACCGGCCCAAGCTCCGCCTGAACGAAGCAACTGTCCGTCCCTGAGCTCCAGACCGACCTGCAGAACGATCCAAAAGCGCGTCAGCCGAGGTTGGTCGGCATCGGGATCCCGAGCTGGCGACAGATGGCCCGGACCGTGCCCGGCATGATCTCGGTGTGGCGCGGAAGGGCTGTGGGAGCGCCCTCGGGGCCTCGCCACTTGGCGTGCCGGGCCCCTTCGCCGGCCTCTGTACAACCATGCTCACGCAGGTGGCGTTCCAGATCCCGCCGCTTCATGAACCCCGGCCCCTCGTGTAGCGGCGGTCAGGCAATCGTCAACGTCAGCGGCTCGTCATCCGGGCTCGGAGACCGACCAGCCAGCTCCTCGTCGGGTGTGAGCACGGTACGCAGCGCGTCGATCACGTTCTCGCGAGCCTCCGCACGCGACCGCCCCTGGCTGATCGCCCCGGGCACCTCGGGAATGGTCGCCAGCACCCAGCCTTCACCGGCATCTTCGAAGTGCACGGTCAAGCGCAGCGTCTGACGCATGTTTGCCATGATCGCGCACCACCGCTCCGAGACGGAGGCGCGGGATCGTCGACCGGAACCGGCGCGCCGGCCCGCTCCGGGTGGCCGCCAACGCCTGAAGCGGTCGGGCCGCGACGTCGGCCAAAGCGCTCGCTGAAGCCACCGCTCGGCGCAATCCTGGGCGTCACGAGGATGCTGGTGGTGTAGCCAGTGGGTCAGCTCTGTCCGGGCCTCGCACGCCGAGCAACCCGTTTGTCGACCGCCAGGGCACGAGCAGAATGAGGAGCACATGACCGAGCAGCTTTGGATCGATGTCGACCGCTACATCACCGATCGGCTGGTGCCGCCCGACCCGGCGCTGGAGGCGGCGCTGGCCGCGAGTGCCGCCGCCGGCCTGCCGGAGATCCAGGTCGCTCCCAACCAGGGGAAGCTCCTGGCCCTCCTGGCCCAGATCCAGGGCGCCCGCACCATCCTGGAGATCGGCACCCTCGGGGCCTACAGCACCATCTGGCTGGCCCGGGCCCTGCCGGCCGACGGCCGTCTCGTCACGCTGGAGGCCGTGCCCCGGCACGCCGAGGTGGCCCGGGCCAACCTCGCCGCCGCCGGGCTGGGCGAGATGGTCGAGGTGCTCGTGGGCCCGGCGCTTGACACCCTGCCCCGGCTGGCCGCCGAGGGTCGGGGCCCGTTCGACCTGGTCTTCATCGACGCCGACAAGGCGAACAACCCGGAGTACGTCACCTGGGCGGTCGAGCTGGCCCGGGTCGGGACGGTGATCGTCGTCGACAACGTGGTGCGCAAAGGCGCCATCGTCGATGACGCCAGCCAGGACCCCGATGTGCAGGGCACCCGGCGCCTCTACGACCTGCTCGGGTCCCACCCCCGGCTGAGCGCCACGGCGATCCAGACCGTGGGCAGCAAGGGCCACGACGGCCTCGTCGTGGCTCTGGTCACCTCTCCCTGAGCCGGTCGGACCGAACGTCCGTTCGCCGCTACTCGGCCTTCTTCTCGGCGGCGGCGTAGGCCAGCTGTAGGAAGTCGCTGGCCGTCACCGCGCAGAAGACCGAGGCGACCTGGCGAGTGGCCCGGGGAGCCAGGAGCAGGCCGAAGGCGAAGCCGGTGGCCACCCACTGGGCCAGGCAGAACGGGCAGGTGAGCAGCTCGCCCACGGCGTGGCGCAGGCCCTGGCCCCGCACCGACTCGTTCACCTCGCCGGAGCCGCACGGCTCCTCGAAGCGGGTGAAGGGCATGCGGACCGTAGCCAGCACCGAGTCCTTCGACAGCATCCGGGAGATCTTGTGGGTGGCCACCGCGGCCAGGGCCAGGTCGGCCGCCGCCGGCCGCACCGGCAGGGTGCGCCGCCGCCGCACCACCAGCCCGAAGCCGACCACGGTGACGAAGTAGACGGACAACAGGACGGCGTAGCCGCCCAGGGGACGCTCGGCCCCGCCGGTGTGCTCCTGCTCCTCGCGCTCCAGCCGGTCTCGCACCGACTCCACCGCCTCCACCGCCGGCCCGATCCCGTTGCGCCCGTCCTCGATCTGCGTCTCCACCCGTTGCCGCTACCCCGGGCGGGCGGGGCCCACACCGCGAGTCTCGCGATGGGGCGGCTTCGTCAGGGGACCGTTGTGGTCGGGGCCGGCGGGGAGGCCGGGGCGACGGGGACGGGGACGGGGGGCTTGGGGCAGTCGGGCAGGGTGCCGCCGGCCTGGGTGAGGGCCTCGTCGAGCACGCCCTCGATCTGGGGGCGCAGCGGGTCGGCGATGGGGGCGATGGCCAGCCACAGGCGGAACGCACAGCCCGCCTCGGCCGGGC
>JBBPYZ010000116.1:0-6880 GCA_038199465.1 Acidimicrobiales bacterium
CAGGCCGTGCGGCGGCGGGTGGGCACCGTCCACCAGCAGCTCCACCTCGTCGGGCCGCTGCGGGTCGTGCACAACGTGAACGCCGGCCACCTCGGCACCTGGAGCCGAACCCGGGCGCTGCGGTCCCTGGTGCGCCCCTTGGGCCTCGATGAGACCCGGGCTGCGCTGGGCCGGGTCGGCATCGCCGACAAGCTCCTCGAGCGCACCGACCGCCTGTCCGGCGGCGAGCAGCAGCGGGTGGCCCTGGCCCGGGTGCTGGTACAGGAACCCGAGCTGATCCTGGCCGACGAGCCGGTGTCGAGCCTCGACCCGGCCCGGGCCGAGGAGGTCCTCGACCTGCTCTGCGAGATCGTCGTGGGTCGCAGCCGCACGCTGGGGGTCAGCCTCCACGACTTCGACCTGGCCCGCCGCCGCTGCGACCGGGTGGTCGGCGTCCGGGCCGGCCGGGTGGCGTTCGACCTTCCGGCCGGCCAGGTCACCGACCAGCACGGCCGCGACCTCTACCGCATCGAGCCCTGAGGAGGTGACCGCCACCCGGGACCTCCCCGACCTCACCGCCCACGAGGTCGGCCTGCTGCCCGCGGGGGGCGGTCCCGGGCCCCACGGTGGCGGCCGTCCGGGCGACAACCGCTCCGGCCGGCGGCTGTGGGCGGTGGCCGGCGCCGTCGCCGTCACGTGGTCGGCGTGGTCGGCGGGGGTGGGCCGCGACGAGCTGGTCAACCCGGGCGGCTGGCCGCTGGTCGGCCGCTTCTTCGCCGCCACCCTGGCGCCCGAGCTGTCCGCCGACTTCCTCGGCACCACCCTGCGGGCCACCCTCACCACCGTCGCCTTCGCCGTGCTCGGCACCGCCCTGTCGGTGGCTGTCGGCCTGGTCGGCGGGGTCCTCACCAGCGAGACGTGGTGGCGGCGCACCCGGCCGGGGCGCCGCCGGCTCCGGCCCGGCTGGGTGGTGAGCCGGGCCTCCTGGGGGGTGCCCCGCGGCATCCACGAGGCCGTGTGGGGCCTGTTCCTGGTCAACATCCTGGGGCGCGACCCGCTCGTTGGGATCCTCGCCATCGCCATCCCCTTCGGTGCCATCACCGCGAAGGTGTACGCCGAGCTCATCGACGAGTCGGCCCGCCAGCCCTTCGACGCCCTGCGGGCCACCGGCACCGGGCGGGTGGCCGCCCTCGCCTACGCCGTGCTCCCCGTCGCCCTGCCCGACATGGTGTCCTACGGCTTCTACCGCCTCGAGTGCTCGCTGCGCTCGGCGGTGATCCTGGGCCTGATCGGCGCCGGCGGCCTCGGCACCGAGCTGGGCCTGGCCTTCCAGGGCCTGGACTACCGGCGGATGTGGACCCTGCTCTACGCCCTGGTGGCCGTCAGCGCCCTGGCCGACGCATGGGGGTCGGGCCTGCGCCGCCGGGGCACCTCGGGCCGGGTCCGGCTGTCGGTGCTGGGCGGGACCGCCCTGGTGGTGGCCAGCTGGGTGCTTCTGCGCCCCGACCTCGGCCGGCTGTTCGGAGCCCGGACCCGCGACCTGCTGGCCGAGGTGGCCACCTCGGCCTGGCCGCCGGCCCTGCCGCCCGACGGCTGGGGCGGCCTGGCCCGCCGAGCCGTGGAGACAGTGCAGATGTCGCTGATCGCCATCGCCCTGGCCAGCGCCCTGGCCGTGGTCGTCGCCTTTGTCGCCGCCCGAGGCGGCACCACCCGCCGCCGCCGGGCCGTGGCCGGAGCGGCCCGGCTCGTCCTTCTGGCCACCCGGGCCGTGCCCCCGCCGGTGTGGGCCCTGCTGTTCCTGTTCGTGCTGTTCCCCGGCCCGCTGCCCGGGGCCCTGGCCCTCGGCGCCTACAACTTCGGCATCCTCGGCCGGCTCATGGCCGAGGTCGTCGAGAACCTCGACCCTCGGCCCGAGCGGTCGCTGCGGGCCCTCGGAGCCTCCAGCCTCTCCGCCTTCGCCTACGCCACGGTGCCGCTGGCCACCTCCCGCTTCGCCGCCTACTCGCTCTACCGCTGGGAGGTCGCCGCCCGGGAGACGGTGGTGGTGGGCGTCGTCGGCGCCGGCGGTCTGGGCCGCCTCCTCGAGCAGCAGCGGGCCGCCTTCAACTACCCGGGCATGCTGGCCACCGTCCTGGCCCTGGTGGCCGTCTCGGTCGCCGTCGACCTGACCAGCGCTGCGGCCCGCCGCTCCCTCCGCTGACCAGGCCAGCGCGCCCTGTCACGAAAGTTGTGACACTGCGCGCTGACCTCGGCTTGGGCGTCCGACCTCGGCGCGACGGGTCCCACAATTCGTGACAGGTCGCGCTGAGGTGGCCGGTCACGTAGGTGGGTTTGACTCCTCCGCACTCGTCGTCGTCAACAGCGCCACCGACGCCGTGAACTCGTGGAGGAAGGTTCGGTCGCCCACCGGGCCGATCTCGCCGGCGCAGAACATGCCGGCCAGCGGGGCGCCGGCCAGGCCGTCCGAGACAATGGCGGCGTCGTGGTCGGGCTGGCGGAACAGCCGGCGACCCCGACCGCTGCAGGTGAACAGCAGGGCGCCCTCCGCGGTGCGGCCCTCGACCAGGTGGCGCAGGTCCTCGTCGGCCGAGCCGGCGTCGCGCACCTGGAACTGGACGGTGGCGCCCACCTCGACCTCGTCGTCCAGCTTGATGGCCCCGTTGCCGACGTCGCCGCCCAGCACGTTGCGGATGAGGAAGTCGCCCCGCTCGAAGGTCGGCTTGTGCTCGTCGACCACCAGCCCGAGATGAACCCCCCGGTTCAGCAGGGCCACGTCGACGGGCTCCATGGTGGCCGCCAGCTGCTTCAGCCGCTCGAGCGGCGGTCGGCTGCCCAGCTCGTACACCACGTTCCCCTCGGCCCTGGTCACCACGTAGGGCGCCCCGATCGGGCGGCACCCCTGGGACACCACGGCTGAGACCTGCACGCCGGCTCCGAGGAGGGCGCCGACGGCGCCCTCGTGCAGCACCTCGCCGTCGAGGACCAGCTGGTTGTCGCCCGGCTCGGGGCTGACCAGCGCCATGCCGCCCACCAGCGGCAGGACCCGGTGGTCCTGGTCGAGGCGCTCCAGGAAGTCGGGCGTGGGGAAGCTGAACGGATCGGCCAGCACCAGCATCCCCGACGCGCCGGCCATCCCGTCGGGCCAGCCGACGAGTGTGGGCCCGTCGGGGGTGTCGGTGACGGTGAGGTGAAAGGGCTGGACGGGGCCGGTACGCCCGGCCCACAGCGACAACCCGGGGGCGTGCTCGACCTCGCGCCGGCCCCCCACCACCGCCTCGGCGGCGCAGCCGAGCAGGGTGCCCGGGTGCAGGGCGTCACGCACGAACTTCGCCGCCTCGGGCACCAGCGACCGGTGGTGGGGGGTGACGAACAGCAGGGCCAGGTCGGGCGGCCCCCCCGAACCGAGGCCGAGGCGCACCTGGGCCACCGCCTCCTGGACGGCCTGGACCAGCTCGGGGTTCTCCGACAGCCCGGCGGCAAAGGCTGACACCCCGCCAACGTAGCGTCCGAGCCGGTCGGCCAGCCGGGCCAGGCGGGTAGGGCGCAGTCAGGCGGGGAGGCCGCCCGGCCTGGCCGCCGCGCAGGAGATGCACCGGGTGCTGTCCGGCAGCGCCGCCAGCCGTTCCCCGCCGATCGGGCCGCCGCACAGCTGGCAGATGCCGTAGGTGCCGTCGGCCAGCCGCTCCCCCACTGCCCCGAGGCTGTGGAACCGCCGCTCGGCCTCGGCCAGGAGTGCCGTCACCCGGGCCCGCTCGTAGCCCACGCTCGATCCCTCGACGTCGTGCTCGTCGTCCGGCGGGTTCGCCGCCTGCTCCACCAGGATCCCGTCCAGCTCGGCCCGCAGGTCCGCGACCAGCCGCTGCGCCGCCGCCAGCTCGGCGTCCAGCGCTCCCGGGGTGGTCATCGGTCCATCCTGGTGGGCCGTGGAGCGGTGACGCTACCGGTAGCGTCCGGCCCGATGGAGGGGCGCGGCGCCGAGGCAGAGGCCATCTTCCGTCGACGGTGGGCGATCCTGGCCGTGCTGTGCCTCAGCGTGTTCCTGGCCGTGGTCGACAACACCATCGTCAACGTGGCCCTGCCCTCGATCAGCGAGCAGCTCCAGGCCTCCACCAGCCAGCTGCAGTGGATCGTCGACGGCTACTCGCTGGTCTTCGCCATGCTCCTGCTCGTCGGCGGCAGCCTCGGCGACCGCTACGGGCGCAAGGGCGCCCTGCAGCTGGGCATCGCCGCCTTCGCCTCCTTCTCGGTGCTCGCCGGGCTCGCCGGGTCAACGGACGTGCTGATCCTGGGCCGGTGCCTCATGGGCCTGGCTGCCGCCTTCGTCTTCCCCGCAACCCTGGCCATCCTCACCAACACCTTCACCGACCGCAGGGAGCGGGCGGCGGCGATCGGCATGTGGACCGGCGTGGTGGGCCTGGCCGTGGCCCTCGGGCCTCTGTCGGGCGGCCTTCTGCTCCAGCACTTCTGGTGGGGGTCGATCTTCTTCGTCAACCTGCCGATCGCCGCGGTCGCCATCGGGCTGGGCGCCTGGATCCTGCCGACCAGCCGGGACCCGGCCGCCCCCCGCCTCGACCTCGGCGGTTTCGTCCTGTCCAGCCTCGGGATCGGTCTGCTGGTGTACACCACCATCGAGGCTCCGGGCCGGGGCTGGCTCGAGCCGCTCACCATCGGCGGCTACGCCCTCGGCGGGGTGCTCCTCTGCGGCTTCGCATTGTGGGAGCGGCGGTCGCCCCAGCCCATGCTGGACATCACCCTGTTCCGCGACATCCGCTTCAGCGCAGCCAGCTTCTCGATCACCGTCGCCTTCTTCGGGCTGTTCGGCTTCGTGTTCCTCATCACCCAGTACTTCCAGCTGGTGCGGGGCTACGACACCCTCTCGGCCGGCGTCCACACCCTGCCCTTCGCCATCGCCACCGGGATCGCCGCCCCCCTGGCCCCCTACCTGAGCGCCAGGATCGGCACCAAGATCGTCGTGCCCGGCGGCCTGGTCCTCATGGGCATCGGGTTTCTCGTCGCCACCCGGCTCGGTCCCGACACCGCCTACTTCGGCCCGGTGGTGGTGTCGATGCTGCTGATCGCCGCCGGTCTCGGCCTGGTCGCCGCCCCGTCGACCAACGCCATCCTGGCCGTCCTGCCCCCGGAGAAGGCCGGCGTGGGCTCGGCCGTCAACGACGTGACCCGCGAGCTGGGCGGCGCCTTTGGCGTGGCCGTGGTGGGCGCCGCCTTCTCCTCGGTCTACGGCCCCGCCCTGGCCCAGCGGCTGGGCGGCCTCCCCGTCCCGCCGGCGGCGCTGGCCGCCGCCCAGGAGTCGGCCGCCGCCGCCCTCGGCGTGGCCGCCCAGGCCCCCGAGGCGGCGCAGAGCGTCATCATCAACGCCGCCCGCACCTCCTTCGTCGACGGCATGGCCCGCGGCTCGGCCGTCTGCGCCGGCGTGGTGCTCGTCGGCGCCGTTTTCGCCTTCCTGGTCCTCCCCCGCCACCTCCCCGATACCGACGACGCGTCCGCCGCCGAGCCCCGCGACGACGGAAAAGCCGCGACCTCGCCAAGCGAAGAACCGAATCGTGTCATCAGCCACAATCCGGGGGTCGAGTCCGCCGCGGAGTGGTCAGCTGGCAACTCGGCGAGATGGTTGGGTCGTTCGGCGGGCGGCGGTCGCCCTGGCCGTCGGTGGTGAGAGGAGTTGCTGGACTCGCTGGTGGGA
This sequence comes from Acidimicrobiales bacterium, assembly GCA_038199465.1. Lineage (GTDB taxonomy): Bacteria > Actinomycetota > Acidimicrobiia > Acidimicrobiales > JAUJNH01 > JAUJNH01. Next base: position 5,681 of record JBBPYZ010000116.1, read on the forward strand.
GATGCCGAGGATCTCGGCCGCGTCACGCATGGACAGCTGGGCGTCTCGGACCAGGGCGGTGGCGGCGACCGCTTTGGCCTCGGCCGCCCGTGCTGTGGCGGTGTCCGCTTGGTTTCGGGCGGTCTCGGCGTTGCCGAGAGCTTCGAGGACGGGTGCTGGGAGTCGGGGGGTCCGGAAGACGATGTGACCCTGAACCTCGGCGACTGTGGCATCGAGGTGGACGGCGAGGGCTTCGTGGGCGTGCTCCTTGACGCGGGTGAGCGAGCGGCCCCAGGTGTGGACCGCGAGGCCCTCGATGTCGGCCATCCACTGCCGTGAGCGGGGGTCGAGCTCCAACGTTGCGTGGTAGGTCTTCACTTGCGCATCCATCCTTTCCCGAGGCAGGGCTCGAGGTCTCGTTCGATCTTGCGGAGGGTGCCGGTCGGAATGTCACCGGTGTGCACGGCGATGGTGGTGATGCACTCGCCGCATCGGACGCTGAGGTGCGACCCGACCTGGCGTACCTCGTCGCAGCCTCGGCGCTTGAGGACCCTGCGTAGCTCCCGGGCCGTCACCGGAGTGTCACACTAGTCCGGCTAGACAGTTGGCGTCTAGTGGCTCTAGGCATCTAGGCTCGTCGCGCTGGCCCTACAGGGTGCTCAACCGGAGCGACGCGTGACTTCGGCGGTCACGAGGCTGCCAGGGGTTGTCGCGCCTCCCTGACCAGGGCCGACGGCGGTAGGAATCGATTGCACAGGCCGAGAGTGAGCGCTTCCGGCGGAAGCGCTGCTGGTGATGCAGCCGTCGGAGCTGGCGGGCACGACGACGGGCATGGCGAGGAGCCCGATGGCGGTAAGGCCGGTGCTGAGCTGACGGGAGGGTGCCGAGCAAAGGGGACCAGGCTCCACGGCGTCACGCTGGCCATGAAGCGACGGCAGGCCATGGGAAAGGCGGAACCTGAGCGCTTTCGTCGGAAGCGCTCCGGGTGCTGGTCAGCCGTCGTCGCCGCCGGGCTGTCGGGGACGACGGCATGGTCGGCGTGGTCGGCGGTGAGGCCGATGGCGGTGAGGGTGGTGGTGAGCTGGTGGGGGTGGGTGGTGAGTTCGACGGTGACCACGCTGCCGGCGCCAGCAGGGTCGCGGGTGACGGTGATCAGGTCGGGGGCCGAGGTGACCCACACCTCCCCCTCGTGCTCGAACCGACAGCGGAGGGTGGGGGCCA
>JBBPYZ010000117.1:0-10323 GCA_038199465.1 Acidimicrobiales bacterium
AGGTCGTCGCGGCGGGCCGGGAAGCCGGTGGTGCCGGCCGAGGCGGCGGCGGCCACGTCGACCGGGACCCGGTAGCGCTTGGCCGGCCGACCGGCGGCCCGGGCCGAGGCGCGCTCGACGAACACCTCGAGGTAGGTGGAGGTGGCCAGCTTGTCGAGGTGGTGGCGGGCCACGTTCGGGTGCAGCCCCAGGTGCTCGGCCACCTCGGCTGCGGTCACCCCGGCCCCATCGGCGTCGCGGGCGAAGAGCCAGGCCGCCCGCCGCGTCGGATCGCCAAAGGCGTTGCTGATGGCGGCGACATCGGCCCCGAAGGCCCGGTGCTCGTCGTGCTCGACTCCGGGAGGGCCCGGCTGGGAACGGACCACGAACAGGTAGTGTAAAGCGCCATGGCCGTCACGGAGTCGCAGGTCATCGACGCGTTGCGGCCCGTGCAGGACCCCGAGATCGGCAAGAGCATCGTCGAGCTCGAAATGGTGCGATCGGTCACCGTCGACGGCGGCCTGGTCACCGTCCTCATCGCCCTCACCGTGGCTGGCTGCCCGATGAAGGCCGAGATCGAGAGCCGGGTCACCAGTGCCGTCGCCCCCCTGGACGGGGTGGAGCAGGTCAAGGTCGACCTCACCGTGATGTCCCCCGAGGAGCTCAACGCCCTCAAGGCCAAGATGGGCGCCGGAGGCCACGACCACGGGGGCGGCGGCGGCGGCCACACCTTCGCCCAGGGCAAGGGGGGCGAGGCACCGGACATCAGCTTCAACCGGGCCGGCTCCAAGACCCGCATCCTGGCCATCACCTCCGGCAAGGGCGGGGTGGGCAAGTCGTCGGTCACCGTCAACCTGGCCGTGGCCCTGGCCAACCTGGGCCACGACGTCGCCGTCCTGGATGCCGACATCTACGGCTTCTCCATCCCGAAGATGCTGGGCGCCGACGTGCAGCCCACCGTCCTCGACGAGGAGGACAAGATGCTGCTCCCGGTGGCGGCCCACGGCCTGCGGATCATCTCGGCCGGCAACTTCATCCCCGACGACCAGGCCATGATCTGGCGGGGGCCGATGCTCCACCAGATGCTGCGCGAGTTCCTCACCCGGGTGTGGTGGGGCGACCCCGACTACCTGGTGGTCGACATGCCCCCCGGCACCGGCGACATCGCCCTGTCGGTGGCCCAGTACCTGCCCGGCGCCGAGGTGTACGTGGTCACCACGCCCCAGCCGGCGGCCCAGCGGGTGGCGCAGCGCTCGGCCCTGATGGCCCGCAACGACAAGATCAACCAGCCGGTCATGGGCGTGATCGAGAACATGAGCTGGTTCACCGGCGACGATGGCACCCGCTACCCCCTGTTCGGCCAGGGCGGGGGTCAGGAGCTGGCCAACGAGCTGGGCGTGCCGCTGGTCGGCCAGGTCCCCCTCATCCCGGCCCTGCGCGAGGGAGGCGACTCGGGCGTGCCCGTCACCATCACCGATCCCGCCGGCGAGGTGGCCCGCATCTTCGAGGAGATCGCCAAGCGGGTCGACGCCACCCCGCCCCCCAAGCCCACCAAGGTCTTCCGCCCCGAGCTGCGCATCCAGTAGGGAGCCCGCCGGCCCTCAGGGTGCCCGAGCGATCAGGCGGGATGGTATGCTTTGTGCATGACACGCCCACGGCAGCACGATGTTCAGCTCGCGGTTCGGGTGCCGAACGAGTTGATCGAAGCGCTGGACCGGCTCATCCCGGAAAGGCACACGACCCGCGCCGAGGCGGTGCGCGCTGCAGTCGAGGTGTATCTGTACCGTGTTGCCTGCGAGCGTGATGCCCAGCGCTACGCCGAGAAGCCGTTGACCGACGATGAGCTGGTCCTCACCGACGATCCTGGCGCCTGGTCGGTGACGCCGGCGTGGTGAGAGGCGAGATCTGGTGGGCGGTCACACCTGGCGGCGATCGGCCAGTGCTCGTCCTCACCCGGGACCCGGTCGCGGACCGCATCGAGGCGGTCGTCGTTGCCGCATGCACACGCAGCGTGCGCGGTCTCACCAGCGAGCTGCCTCTCGGTCCGAAGGACGGTATGGGGGAAGACTGCGTCGCCTCGTTCGACAACCTCCACACCTTGCGGAAGAACCAGTTTCGCCGGCGCATCGCCGCCTTGAGGCCCGACCGCGCCGAGGAGCTGTGCGTCGCGCTCGACGCTGCGCTGGGCTGCCCTCGCTGATCCGCGACGCGGCCGGCGCCGCTCCCGCCGGGCTACCCCTGACTTCTTCAGCCGATCAGGGCGGGTCTCCGGTCGCCTGTCGAGCCCGGAAGCCTGGACCCTCCCCGGCTTGGCGTTTCTGGCCTGCGATCCTTCATGCGCCTTGCTGTTCCCCACCATCCGCTTCGCCGCCTTCCTGGCCGTTGTGCTGCCCCTGTCGTGGGCGCTCGTCCCGTCGTCCCAGCGGTGGAAGTGGTTCATGCTGGGGGCGTCGTGGTTCTTCTACGGCTCTTGGGACTGGCGGTTCATCGCCCTCCTGGCTCTCAGCACCGCCGGCAACCACGGCTTCGCCCAGCTGGTCCACCGGGCCCCGGAGGGGCCGTCGCGACGATGGGCGGTGCGGGCCGCCGTCGCCGCCAACCTGGGGCTGCTCGGCTACTTCAAGTACACCACCTTCCTGTTCGACAGCGGCACCTCGGTGCTGCGGGGCTTCGGGTTCGGGGTGGCGCCGCCGCTCGGGCGGATCATCCTGCCGGTCGGCATCTCGTTCATCACCTTCCAGGCCCTGTCCTACGTCATCGACGTCGGGCGCAGGGAGCTGGCGCCCACCTCGATGCTCGACTTCGGGGTCTACCTGTCGTTCTTCCCCCACGTGGGGGCCGGCCCGATCGTGCGGGCCTCGGAGTTCCTGCCCCAGCTGGCCCACCGGCCCGATCCCCGCCGGGTCGACGTGGGCCCGGCCTTCTGGCTCATCGCCGCCGGCTTGTTCAAGAAGGTGGTGGTGGCCAGCTTCCTGGCCGACCGCATCGTCGACCCGCTGTTCGCCAACCCCCAGCAGCACGGCGGCCTCGAGGCCCTGTTCGGCGTCTACGCCTACGCCATCCAGATCTTCGCCGACTTCTCGGGCTACACCGACATGGCCATCGGGATCGCCGCCCTGCTCGGCTTCACCTTCCCCCGGAACTTCGCCAGCCCCTACACCGCCACCTCGGTCCAGGACTTCTGGCGCCGCTGGCACATGACCCTCAGCCGCTGGCTGCGCGACTACGTGTACATCCCCCTGGGCGGCAGCCGGAAGGGGCGCCGGCGCACCTCCATCAACATCTTCCTCACCATGCTGCTGGGCGGCCTGTGGCACGGAGCGGCCTGGACCTTCGTGGCCTGGGGGGCGCTCCACGGCGGCTGGCAGGTGCTCGAGCGGGGCTGGCGGCGACGGTCGGGGCGGCACCGTTCGGTGGGCCCGGGGTGGGCGTGGCCCCAACGCGTCCTCACCTTCCACGTGGTGTGCCTGGGCTGGGTGTTCTTCCGGGCCGACTCGTTCCCCACCGCCGGGGCGGTCCTCGGCCGGCTGCTGGAAGCGTCGCCCACCCCGCTCAACGCCGTGGTCCCTGTGGTGGTCGTGCTGATGCTGGCCGCCCAGTTCGTCCCGTCGGACGTGGTGGACCGGGCCAGGTTCGGGTTGGCCCAGGTCCACCCGGCCGTCCTGGGGCTCGGCCTGGGCGCGGCCATCATCGTGATCGACGTCCTCGGGCCCGAGGGCGTCGCCCCCTTCATCTACTTCCAGTTCTGACACCGATCCGCCCATGACCACCGCCCCCGCCCGCCGCCCGCCCCCGGCCACGCCCCGGCCCAGCGTGCGGGGCGTGATGGAGGCAGGTCGGATGCGGCGGCCGGCGGGCGGCGCCTGGCTCACCCTGCTCACCACCTGCCTGGCCGGTCTGCTGTTCAACGCCGACGGCGTCGCCCACATCGCCGACGCCCAGCCCCTGGGCTGGCAGCGCAGCAGCGCCCGGGCGGCCGTGGCCCCCTTCCAGGCCGTCTCCCACGCCCTGCTGCTCAACCGGCCCCGGGCCTGGCTGGCGGGGGCCGTGGGGGCCCCGACGCTGCTCCAGGCCGGCCGCGACCCCGAGCCGGTCCCGGCTCCGCCGCCAACCGTGCCGCCGGCCGCTTCGGAGGCCCCGCCCCCGGCCCCGGTGCCCACCGTGGCGCCGGCCGCTCCGGAGGCCCCGCCCCCGGTGCGCGTCCCGACCACCGAGGACCCCCTCCGCGTCTACCTCACCGGCGACTCCTTCCTGGCCGACGTGAGCCGGGGCCTCAGCTCGGCCCTCGGCAAGGACGGGCGCTGGAAGCCCACCACCGACGCCCGCGCGGGCAGCGGGCTCAGCCGGCCCGAGATCATCGACTGGCCAGTCCGCATCGCGGACCGGCTGCCCGCTGACGCCGAGGTGGTGGTGCTGGGCTTCGGGGGCAACGACGCCCAGGACCTGTTGGTCGGGGGGCGGCAGGTCAGGTTGGGCACCCCCGAGTGGGAAGCCGAGTACCAGGCCCGCATCGGCCGGGTCCTCGAGCTGGTGGAGCGACCGGGCCGCACCATCGTGTGGGTCGGCATGCCCACGGCCACGGCCAGGAACATCCAGCGGGCCCGGCCGGCCATGACCCGGGCGGCCCAGGCCGAGCTGGCCAAGCGGCCGGGCTCTGCCTTCCTCGACACCGCCGCCATGCTCTCGGGGGCCAAGGGCGGCTTCTCCGCCGTCCTGCCCATCGACGGCAAGCCGAAGCGGGTGCGGGACGCCGACGGCTACCACCTGGCCCCGGCAGGAGCCGCCCTCCTCGGCCGCGCCCTCGAGCGCCTGATCGGCACGGGCTGGCCCCCCGGCACCATCACCGGTGAGGCCGCCGCCCCCTCGTCTCCGTAGGGGAGCGGACGCGACAGGTAGGCGTCAGGTCACGCTCATCCGAGCGTCATGTTTGCGGAACTTGGGGGAAACGGCCGCTTCGTAACGTCCGTCGCCAGACGTTGGCGCCACCCTCGGTGCGACGGAGAAGAGGAGAGCATGAGAGCCAAAGGATCGTGGCGCCTACCGATCGCCGGCATCGTCGGGGCCGCCCTGCTGGCCGCTGGGTGCAGCTCGAGTTCGTCCACCGTGGACACGGGAGGGGCGGCCCAAAAGAGCGGGGCCGGCAACACCGTGAAGGTGGGGGTGCTGCAGTCCCTCAGCGGCACCATGGCCATCTCAGAGGTGGCGGTCAGGGACTCGGCGCTGCTCGCCATCAAGGAGATCAACGCCTCCGGCGGCGTCCTGGGCAAGCAGGTCGAACCGCTGGTGGAAGACGGTGAGTCCAAGCCCGAGGTGTTCGCCACGAAGTCCGAAAAGCTGATCACCAACGACAAGGTTGCGGTGGTCTTCGGCGGGTGGACCTCCTCCAGCCGCAAAGCCATGAAGCCGGTGGTCGAGGGCACCAAGTCGCTGCTGTTCTACCCGGTGCAGTACGAGGGCCTTGAGGTGTCGCCCAACATCTTCTACACCGGTGCCACCACGAACCAGCAGATCATCCCGGCCCTCGACTACCTGAAGGAGAAGAGCCTGACCAAGATCTTCCTGGTCGGCTCCGACTACGTGTTCCCCCGCACGGCCAACAAGGAGATCAAGGCCTACGCCGCCGCCAACGGCATCGAGGTGCTGGGCGAGGAGTACCTGCAGCTGGGTGACACCAACGTGCAGGGCATCGTCTCCAAGGTGCTGGCGGCCAAGCCCCAGGCCGTCTTCAACACCCTGAACGGTGACTCGAACGTGTCGTTCTTCAAAGAGCTGAAGGCCAAGGGCAACACCACCGACGCCATCCAGACCGTCTCGGTCTCCATCGCCGAGGAGGAGGTGCCGGGCATCGGCGTCGACAACCTGGTCGGCCATCTGGTGTCGTGGAACTACTACCAGACCACCGACAACCCTAGGAACAAGGCCTTCGTGGCCGCCTACAAGAAGGAGTACGGGGCCGACAAGCCCACCAGCGACCCGATGCAGTCCGGCTACAACTCGGTCTACATCTGGAAGGCCGCCGTCGACAAGGCCGGCTCCTTCGACGTCGAGAAGGTGAAGGCCGCCGCCGCCGGCATCATCCTCGAGACCCCCGAGGGCACCCTCACCGTCGACGCCAAGAACCACCACGTGTTCAAGACGGCCCGCATCGGGATGATCAACGCCCAGGGCCAGATCGACGAGGTCTGGAGCTCGGGCGAGCCGATCGCCCCCGACCCCTGCCTCGACACCTACACCTGGGCCGCCGGCCTCGCCACGGGCCAGGCCCGGGCGGAGTGCGACAGGGTGAAGTAGCCCGACCCGTGAGCACCCTCCTCGGCAACCTCTACATCGGCCTGACGCTGGCGTCGATCTTCCTCCTCGTCGGCCTGGGCCTGACCTTCACCTTCGGCCAGATGGGGGTGATCAACCTGGCCCACGGCGAGTTCATCATGGCCGGGGCCTACGTCCCCTTCGTCCTGCAGACGACGGTGTTCGCCTCCCTCCAGGGGGTGGCCCTGCTGGTCGCCCTGCCGGTGGCGTTCGTGGTCGCGGGGTTGCTGGGGCTGGTGCTCGAACGGGTGCTGCTGCGGCGCATGTACGACCGGCCGCTCGACACCCTGCTGGTCACCTTCGGGGTCAGCCTGCTGCTGCAGCAGGCGGCCAAGAGCATCTTCTCGGCCAACAACAAAGACGTGGTCACCCCCACCTTCCTCCGGGGGCAGTGGAACGTGCTGGGCGTGTCGATGACCCACGCCCGGCTGTTCGTGGTGGTGCTCGTGCTGGCCGCCTTGGCCGGGGTCTGGGTCTTCCTGAACCAGCTCCCGGCCGGGCGGCGCATGCGGGCGGTGATGCAGAACCGTGACCTGGCCGCGGTGTCGGGCCTGCCCACCGGCCGGGTCGACGGCACCACCTTCTTCCTCGGCTCCGGCCTGGCCGGCATCGCCGGGGTGGCGGTGGCGCTGATCGGGCCCATCGGGTTCGGCACCGGCACCGCCTACATCCTCAGCGCCTTCCTGGTGGTGATCGTCGGCGGGTTCGGCAAGCTGCGGGGCGCCATCATCGCCGCGGTGGTCCTCGGGGTGCTCAACGCCTACGTCGAGCACTTCACCTCCTCGACCATTGGCAAGGCGGCGGTCTTCGCCTTTGTCATTCTGTTCCTGCAGTTCAGGCCGAACGGCATCGTCTCGCTCAAGACCAGGGGGCTCACGGCATGACGGCCACCTTGGTGGAGGCGCCGCCAGCTTCACCGCCGAAGCTGCGGTCGAGGGCCGTCGTCGGCCGGGCCCGCTCATGGCCGGCCCGGGTGGCGTTCGGAGTGTTCGCGGCCACGCTCGTGGCCCTCCCCGGCCTCCTCGGCGATCCGGCCTCGGTGCGACAGTGGGCCGAGTGGCTCTGCTACGCCATGGTCGCCGTCGGCCTCGACCTGGCCTGGGGCTACGGCGGGATGCTGGCCCTCGGCCAGGGTCTGTTCTTCGGCCTCGGCGCCTACGCCATGGGCATGCACCTGTCGCTCGAGCAGGTGCCCGACGGCGCCCTCCCCGAGTTCATGGGCCTCTACAGCGACTACACTGAGTTGCCCCTTTTGTGGCGGCCCTTCTCCAGCTTCTGGTTCGCGGCGACCGCGGCGATCATCGTGCCGGTGCTCTTCGCCGGCCTTCTCGGCCTCCTCGTCTTCAAGCGCCGCATCCGGGGCCCGTTCTTCGCCATCCTCACCCAGGCCACCGCGGTGATCTTCGCCCTCGTGCTGGTCGGCAACCTCAAGCTCACCGCCGGCTACAACGGCCTTACCGGGTTCACCAAGGTCTTCGGCCGCAGCAAGTACGACCCTGGGACGGGCACGTGGCTGTTCACCATCGCCGCCGCCGGTCTGCTGGTGGTGCTGGCCGTGGCCATGAAGGTGGTGAACAGCCGTTACGGAAAGCTGCTCCAGGCCACCCGGGACAGCGAGGACCGGGTCCGCTTCCTCGGCTACGACCCGGCCATCGTCAAGACCGTCGCCTTCTGCATCGCCGCCGGCATGGCCGGCCTCGCCGGCGCCATCGCCGCCCCGGTGTTCGGCATCGTCTCGCCCGGCCAGTTCGATTACCTGCCCTCGATCCTGTTCATCTGTTGGGTGGCCGTCGGTGGGCGCGGCACCCTGTGGGGGGCAGTGGTCGGCGCCATCGCCGTAAACTGGGCCCGGGTCACGGTCAGCGCAGCCCGGCCCGACGACTGGCAGTACCTCCAGGGCCTGCTGTTCGTGCTGGTGCTGGCCTTTGTGCCCGGCGGGCTCGCCGGTGTGGTCCGCTCGCTCTGGTTCCGGGTGGCGGCCGGGCGTGGGGCGGCGCCAGCCGCCCCCCCGGCGGCCACCCCGGCCGAGGTGACGACGTGAGCGCCATCATGCTCGACCCGGCCCCCGCTCCTCGAGTCCCTCCCCCGGTGCTCGAGGTGCGGGGGCTGTCGGTCCAATTCGACGGCTTCAAGGCCCTCGACGGCGTGAACCTCACCGTCCAGACCGGCGAGCTGCGGTTCCTCATCGGCCCCAACGGCGCCGGCAAGACCACCCTGATCGACTGCATCACCGGCCTCACCACCCCCTCGGCCGGCGAGGTGCTGTTCGAGGGCCGGGCCCTGGGCCGCAGCCGGGAGCACGCCCGGGTGCGGATGGGCATCGGCCGCAGCTTCCAGACCCCCACGGTGTTCGAGTCGCTCACCGTGCTCGACAACCTCGACCTGGCCGACTCGTTCCGGCGCCGCCTCCCGGCACTGTTCCTGCGCCGCCGGGGCGTCAGCTGTGGGGTGTCCCGCACACTGGAGCGGATCCGCCTCGACGGCGTGGCCGACCGGCTGGCCGGCAGCCTCAGCCACGGCCAGAAGCAGTGGCTGGAGATCGGCATGCTGCTGGTGCAGGGGCCCCGTCTGCTGCTCCTCGACGAGCCGGTGGCCGGCATGAGCCCCGACGAGCGGCTTGAGACCGGCGCCCTGCTCCAGGAGCTGGCCGCCGACCACACCGTGGTGGTCATCGAGCACGACATGGCCTTCCTACGCCGCTTCGCCCACTGCGTCACCGTGCTCCACGAGGGCCGAGTGCTCTCGGAGGGCACGGTCGAACAGGTGCAGGCCGACCCGGTGGTGCGCGAGGTCTACCTGGGACGGTCCCGCGACGAGCGGTCCGGGGCGGCCCCACCCCCCCTCCCCGTCGAGGTCCTGCCGTGAGGCTTGAGATCGACCAGGTGCGGGCCGCCTACGGCCGCACCGAGGTGCTCTTCGACGTCTCGCTGGAGGTGTCCGACGGCAGCCTCACCTGCCTGATGGGCCGCAACGGCGTGGGCAAGTCGACCCTGCTCAACGTGGTCGTCGGCCTCCTGCCCAGCAAGGGCGGCCACATCCGCCTCGACGGCCAGGACATCGGCAAGATGTCGGCGCCCCAGCGGGCCCGGGCCGGGATCGGCTACGTCCCCCAGGGCCACCAGGTCTTCCCCCAGCTCACCGCCCGCGAGAACCTCCTCGTGGTCCTGGAGCGGTCCAAGAAGAGCCGCCGTGACGCCACGGCCATGGACGAGGCGCTCGATGTGTTCCCCGCCGTGCGCAGGCTCCTCGACCGGCCCGCCGGGCTGCTCTCGGGCGGCCAGGCCCAGCAGCTGGCCATCGCCCGCGCCCTGGTCACCCGGCCCAAGCTGCTCGTGCTCGACGAGCCCACCGAGGGCATCCAGCCGTCGATCATCCTCGAGATCGAGGATGCCATCGTCGAGCTGAAACGCACGGAGGGAATCTCGATCGTGCTCGTGGAGCAGTACGTCGACTTCGCGCTGCGCCTCGCGGACACCTACGCCGTGCTCGACGGCGGACGGTTGGTGGCCTCCGGGGAGACCGCGTCGCTGCAGAGCGGCCGCATGCAGGACATGCTCGCGGTCTAGCCGATGCGACTCTCCCCCCGCGACCAGGACAAGCTCATGATCTTCATGGCCGCCGAGGTGGCCCGCCGGCGTCGCGAGCGCGGCCTGACGCTCAACCACCCCGAGGCCGTCGCGCTCATCTCGGCCGAGCTTATGGAGGGTGCCCGCGACGGGCGCTCGGTGGCCGAGCTGATGGACTTCGGCACGACGATCCTCGGCCGCGACGACGTGATGGAGGGCGTGCCCGAGATGGTCCGCGAGGTCCAGATCGAGGCGACGTTCCCCGACGGCACCAAGCTCGTGACCGTCCACGACCCGATCGTCGCGGGGCAGGGCGCATGATCCCCGGCGAGATGCTGCCGGCCGACGGCCCCGACGTCGAGCTCAACGCCGGACGTGAGACCATCACCGTCACGGTGGCAAACACCGGCGACCGCCCGATCCAGGTGGGCAGCCACTTCTGCTTCTTCGAGGTCAACCGGGCGCTGCG
>JBBPYZ010000118.1:0-5866 GCA_038199465.1 Acidimicrobiales bacterium
CCCCGACGAGGTCGGCCGCGAGGTCGGCCCGGACGAGGCGGCCCTGTACGACCTGATCTGGAAGCGCACCGTGGCCTCCCAGATGGCCGACGCCACCGGCAGCACCGTCAGCGTGCGGCTGGCTGCGGTCACCGCCGAGGCCACGCCCCGCACCACCGAGTGGGCCTCCTGGGCGTTCTTCACCTTCTTGGCGTAGCTGCGGGGCTGGGCCGGCACGTACTCGGGGCCGTACAGGGCGGCGGCCTGGCTGCGGGCGGCGGCGACAGCCTCGACCGACAGCGCCGTCGAGTCGGTGCGCATGTAGGTGATGTAGCCGTTCTCGTACAGGCGCTGGGCGGCCTGCATGGCCCGCTTGGAGGTGAACCGCAGCTTGCGGCCGGCCTCCTGCTGCAGGGTGGAGGTGATGAAGGGGGCCTTGGGCGAGGATCGGTAGGGCTTCTCCTCGACCGAGCGCACCGTGAACGGGCGGCCGGTGACGGCGGTCACCAGCATGCGGGCGGACGCCTCGTCGAGCACCGCCGCCCCCGGCTTCAGGGTGCCCTGCTGGTCGAAGTCGCGGCCGGAGGCCACCCGGGTGCCGTCGAGAGCGACCAGGGAGGAGGGAAAGGCCTGGCCCGCGTCGTCTGCGGCGAGCCTGGCGTCGAGGCCCCAGTAGCTGGCGGCCCGAAAGGCCATCCGCTCACGCTCGCGCTCGACCACGATCCGGGTGGCCACCGACTGGACCCGGCCGGCCGACAGCCTGGGCAGGACCTTCTTCCACAGGACCGGGCTGATCTCATAGCCGTAGAGGCGGTCGAGGATGCGCCGGGTCTCCTGGGCGTCGACCAGGGGCACGTCGACATCGCGGCAGTTGGCCACGGCCGCCTCGATGGCCTTCTTGGTGATCTCGTGGAAGACCATCCGCTTCACCGGCACCCGGGGGTTCAGCACCTGGCACAGGTGCCAGGAGATCGACTCGCCCTCGCGGTCCTCGTCGGTGGCGAGATAGACCGTATCGGCGTTCTTCAGCAGGTCCTTCAGCTTGCGGACCTGCTCCTTCGTCTCTTTCGGAACGATGTAGAGCGGCTTGAAGTCGTTGTCGACGTCTACCCCGAGGCGGGCCCACGGCTCCTTCTTGTAGGCCGCCGGCACCTCGGCCGCACCGTGGGGGAGGTCGCGGATGTGGCCGACGGAGGCCTCGACCGCGTAGTCGCGCCCGAGGAACTCGGCGATCTTCCTCGCCTTTGTGGGCGATTCGACGATGACGAGCGGCTTGGCCATGGGCCTACAACCTTTCGCAGAGCCGGGCGCTGTCGTCAACCCGGGCCGATCTGGAACGATGCCGGCCGTGGCCGTGGCCAGCGCCTCCCGACCGGTCAGCGGGGTGGGGCGCGCCACCTCGGCCGATCTCGAGCGGCTTGGCCCGCCGGCGGTGCTGGCCGCGCTCGTGGCCCTCTACGCCGGGGTCTTCGGTCACCTCACCTGGCGCCAGCACGCCAACTGGGCGTCGTTCGGGTTCGACACCGGCATCTACGACCAGGGGATGTGGCTGCTGTCCCAGGGCCGTGACCCGTTCATGACCATCCGGGGCATGGACTACTGGGGTCACCACGTGGCGCTGATCGGCTACCTGTTCGCCCCCGTCTACTGGCTGGGGGGCGGCGTCGAGGTCATCACCGCGATCCACACGGCCTGGGTGGCGGCCGGCGCCATCCCCCTGTGGCTGCTAGCCCGCGACCGCTGGGCCCCGGTCGACTCCGGAGGAGCCCGGAGCTGGCGCTGGGTGGCCTTGGCCGCGCCGATCGCCTACCTCCTCCACCCGGCTGTCAACTGGGTCACCTGGTGGCTGTACCACCCCGACTCCCTCGCCATCACCCCGCTGCTGTTCGCCTGGTGGCTGGCCCGGGCCGAGCGCTGGCGATGGTTCGCCGTGGCCTGCGCGGTGGCCATGGCCTGCAAGGAGGACGTGGCCCTGGCCGTGTTCGTGGTGGGCGTGGTGATCGTCCTGAGGGGCCGGCTGTTCCCTCGGTCCCGGGCCGGCCTGGCCCAGCGGCGGGCAGGCCTGCTGGCCGCGGCCGGCGCCGCCGCCTGGTTCCTGCTGGTGAGCAAGGTCGTGATCCCCCTGCGCAACGACCACGCCCCCGCCTTCTACGAGTCGTACTTCCCCTCGCTCGGCGCCTCGCTGGGCGAGATCCTCCGCAACCTGGTGGTGCACCCGTCGCGGGCCCTCCGCCTGGTGACCAGGCCGAAGATGTCCGACTACGCCCTCAAGATGCTCGGGCCTGTCGGGTTCCTCACGCCGTTCCTGGGCCCGCTCGGCCTGCTGGTGGCCGGCCCCCAGCTGGGCGTGAACCTGCTGGTCGAGGTTCAGGACGGGGCCACCATCAAGAGCCAGTACGCCTCGCTGCCGATCGTGGGCCTGTTCCTCGGGGTGGTCGAGGGGATGGCCCTGCTGCGCCGGCGCCCCCGGCTGCTGCGGGCGGCGGCTGTCTGGTTGGTGGGCTGCGCCCTGATCGGCAGCCGCCTCTACGGCCTGGCCCCCCTCAGCCGAGACTTCGACGGCGGCGTGTGGGTGGCACGCCCCCCCCACAACGTGGCCGAGCTCGACCAGGCCCTCGCCACCGTGCCCCCCCTGGGTGGGGTGGCGGCCAGCTGGAACGTCGTCACCCACTTCACCCACCGACCGATCGCCTATGAGTTCCCCAACCCCTGGATCTCGTCGAACTACGGGCCCACCGGCAACGAGGTGGGCGACCCCACCACCGTCGACTGGATCGTGGTCGAGCACAGCGCCCTGGGCGCCAACGAGGAGGCCCTGCTGGCCCGCCTCCTGGCCGTCGGCGGCGGCTTTGAGACGGTCCAGGAGGGCAACGACGTGACCGTCGCCCGCCGCACCGGCTAGCGGCGGCGGGAGATGGCGCCTCGCTTGCGCTTCAGGCTGGAGGCCAGCTCCTTGTCCCTGACGGCGACGTCGGCGATGACGGCGTCGTAGGCGGAGACCAGGTCGGCTCGCCCGTCGGCCGCGGCTCCCACCAGCGCACCGTCGTCGTCCGCGGCGGCGGCCACGTCGGTGGGGGCGTCGTCGCCCGGGGTCGGCTGCTGGCTGGAGGCGGCCGGGACGCCGCCCTCGGAGCCCATGGCGTCGGCCTTGCGCTTGGAGAAGGCCACGGCGCCGATCAGCACCACCGTGGCCAGGCCGGCGATGCTGTAGCGGGCCGGGTCGTTGTCGCGCAGGTTGATGATGGCGGGCAGGATCAGCAGGCTGACCAGGTTCATCACCTTGATCAGCGGGTTCAGGGCCGGGCCGGCGGTGTCCTTGAACGGGTCGCCGACGGTGTCGCCGATGACCGCCGCCTCGTGCGCCTTGGACCCCTTGCCGCCCTCGTTGCCGTCCTCGATGTACTTCTTGGCGTTGTCCCAGGCCCCGCCGGCGTTCGACAGGTAGTTGGCCATCAATTGGCCGGTGAGGATGACCGCGGCCAAAAAGGCGCCGAGGGCGAAGAAGTTGATGCCGAAGCCGACGATGACCGGGGTGAGCACGGCCAGCAGGGCCGGGGTGGCCAGCTCGCGCAGCGAGGCCGTGGTGCAGATGTCGATGACCGGGCCGTAGTCGGGTCGCTTGGTGCCGGCCATGATCATGCCGTCGGCGAACTGGCGGCGCACCTCCTGCACCACCACGCCGGCGGTGCGGCCGACGGCCCGGATGGCCAGGGCCGAGAAGAGGAACGGCACGGCGCCGCCGATGAGCAGGCCGATGAAGACCTTGGGGTCGGCCACGTTGATGGGCAGGGCGTCGAACACCCCGCGGGCGGTGCCGTTCAGGCGCTCGATCTCCTCGACCGGGAGCGTCTCGTTGGCCGCCGACTCGATGAACGAGGCGAAGATGGCCACCGAGGCGATGACGGCCGAGCCGATGGCGAAGCCCTTGGTGACGGCCTTGGTGGTGTTCCCGACGGCGTCGAGAGCCACCATGATCTTCTCGGGCTCGCCCTCGAACTCGCCCGACATCTCGGCGATGCCGGCGGCGTTGTCGGCCACCGGGCCGAAGGTGTCCTCGGACACGATCACGCCGGTGGTGGCCAGCATGCCCATGCCGACCAGGGCCACCAGGTACAGCGAGAACTGCAGGTTGCCGCCGCCGAGGGCGATGGCCACGCCGATGGCCGCGGCGATCGCCAGGATGGCGTACACCGAGGACTCCAGGCCTGACGACGTGCCCGAGAGCACCACGGTGGCGGGGCCAGTGCGGGTCGACTCGGCGATCTCACGGACCGGGCCGTACTCGGTGCCGGTGAAGTACTCGGTGAGCCGGCTGACCCCCTGGGCCAGCACCAGGCCGATGACCACGGCGCCGAAGCACTTGAGGCCCTCGTTGCCGCCGCCCGGGCCGTCGTTGCCGACGTAGAACACCCCGAGCAGCAGGGTGCCGAGCACGGTGATGATGCCGGCGGTGAGGAAGCCCCGGTTGATGGGCTTGAGGGCGTTGGTCTCGCCCTCCTTGGCCTTCACCGCGTAGACCCCGGCGATGGAGGCGACCACGCCCACGGCCCGCACGGCCAGGGGGAAGACCAGCCCGAGGGCCGGGTTAGCACCGATGGCGGCAAAGGCGGGGACGCCGAGGATGATCGAGGCCACCAGGGTGACCTCGTAGGACTCGAACAGGTCGGCGGCCATGCCGGCGCAGTCGCCCACGTTGTCGCCCACGTTGTCGGCGATGGTGGCCGGGTTGCGGGGGTCGTCCTCGGGGATCCCGGCCTCGACCTTGCCCACCAGGTCGGCGCCGACGTCGGCCGCCTTGGTGAAGATGCCGCCGCCGACCCGCAAGAACAGGGCCAGCAAAGAGCCGCCGAACCCGAACCCGATCAGGATGGCCGAGCTGGTGTTCTGGAAGATCAGGATGATGATCGTGGCGCCAAGCAGGCCCAGGCCCACGGTGAACATGCCGGCCACCCCGCCGGTGCGGAACGCCACCTTCAGGGCGGCGGGAAGGCTGCCGGTGCGGGCGGCGGCCGCCGTGCGCACGTTGCCCTTGCAGGCCAGGGTCATGCCGATGAAGCCGGTGAGCCCCGACAGCACGCCGCCGGCCACGAACGCCAGGGTGCGGAACAGGCCCGACTGGAAGAAGCTGAGGGCCACCTCGCCGCCGGGCTTCACCACCTTGGTGGAGGTGAGGAACACGATCACCGCCAGGGGCACCAGGATGACGGCAATGGTCTTGAACTGGCGCCGGAGGTAGGCCCGGGCCCCCTCCTGGATGGCCGTGGCGATCTCGATCATCTTGGGCGTGCCCTGGTCGGCCTCGAGCACCCCCTTGGCCAGCACGAAGCCGACGAGGAGCGCCACCAGCGCCGAGGCGCCGGCGAAGGCCAGGATGAGGAACTCGCCCCCTCGCAGGGCGAAGTCCTGGTAGCCACCCTCGGCGGCCAACACTGTTGCTGGGTTCATGCGCTTCGCTCCTCGTGGGAAGTGTCTGTCACGGGTACCGGGGTGCCCGGGGGGGTGAGGGGTCGGACGTAGATCTGCTGGGCGATGCGGTGGCTGAGGGTGCGGTCCTCGCCGTCGACCCGCAGCACGAGGGGGCCGTCGAAGGGATGTTTCTCGCGGACCTCGACCGAGACCCCCGGGCGCAGCCCCAGCGTCTCGAGGAAGTCGATGACCTCTTTGTCGGTGGAGCCGGGGACGGCGACCACAGCTGTGTCGCCGGGCTCGAGGCTGTAGAGCGGCGGCAGGGCCTGGATCTCGGTTCCCTCGGGCTCGGGGATCGGGAAGCCGTGCGGGCAGGTGACGGGGCGGTGGAGGGCGACGTAGAGCCGCTCGAGCACCTCGTCGGGCAGGTCGTGCTCGAAGGAGGGGGCCAGCCGGTCGGCCTCGTTCCAGGCGTTGCCCA
>JBBPYZ010000119.1:0-4557 GCA_038199465.1 Acidimicrobiales bacterium
AGCCGGACCCTGACGCCTGATGAGGATCATCCCGTTCAGCCGAACCGGTGAGGCGGGATGCGAGATCTGGCGGCAGCGGGGCCTTACGTCGCGCTTCCCGAGCCTCGGCGCGAGCCGTCGCTACCGCCCGGGAACGGCACGTCCTGCGCGCTGCATAACGCGCACTGCCTCGAAGCAGGCCCCTGTCCCGGAACGCCGGGTTGGGGCGCTTGGCTGGTCGGGCTACGTATCCGATCGTCACTCGTGCGCGACGGCTCCGAAGCGAGGTTGAGGCAAGCGGTGCCCGGACGGGTCGGCCATGAAGACGAGGTCGCCGACGCCGGTGATGGTGGTCTTCTTCATCAGCACGACGCCACCCGCGGCGACAGTGGCGGAGGCGGCCCGGTCGGCGTCATCGACTGCGATGGTGCACTCGAACCCGGTCGTCGGCCGCCCGCCGACGAGGTCCCGCCGAGCCTGCATCGCACCGATGGGACCGGGCTGGGCGCCGGCACCGTCGTGGATGTGGAAGAAGTCGGGCGGGCCCCAGGCCTCGAAGCGCCAGCCGAAGACGCCTCGTAGAACCGGCGGCTGGCGGCGAAATCGTCACTGTTGATGGCGAAGTGGGCGAGGTGACCGGTGATGGGCTGCATGGCTGCACCGTAGGCACCCGTTTCGGTTGCGGGCCGTCGATGATCTGACGGAAGATGGACCGATTCGGCAAACCTTCTGGCGAAGGTAGGCTGGGGTTCACGGTCCCGGCCGTCTCGGCGTCCTGCCCTTCCGACCTTCTCTGGAGGTGGCTGTGCGCCGAAGTGCCTCGGTGGTTCTGATGGTGGTCGTGATCGTGGTCGTGGTCGTCGGCGTGGGCGGTTTGCTCGCGGATGTCCGTGACCGTGGGAGGCCAGAGGCGCCGGCCGAGCCGGCGGTCGCCGTCGATCCGGGGGTGGCGGCCCGGAGGGCTCGGGATCTCGCCCTCGGAGCGCCGCTCCTGGTGACGCTGGTGGTCGGCGGTGCCGAGGTGGCTCGGGCGCAGGTTGTGGGGGATCGGGCCGAGGTGGCGGTCGGGGGGCTGACAGGGGTGCAGGAGGGCAACACGCTCCGTGCCCTCGGCAGGTCCGTCGAGGTGGCGGCTCTGGGTCCAGTGGTCCTTCTGGCGCCGCTGGTCGAGCGATCCCCTCGGTGGGAGGGTGGGCATCTGCGCCTAGACGGCGAGCCGCCGACGCAGGCGTGGCTGGACCCGGAGGGTCGGCTGGTCAGTCTGGAGGTGGAGCTCGGGGGTGGTGGCCGGATGGTGGTGGCACCCGCTCCCTGAGCTGTCGGCGGTCAGCAGCCGGGCGGCGTCCTGGCTGTGGTCGTGGTCCGGTCGGGGGGGCCAGTGGTGGTGGTCGGGCAGGGCTGCGACGTAGTCGTGCGGGCGCGACGGGTCGTGGTCGGCGGGATCGAGACCTGTGGGAGCGGCGGCACGAAGGTGTTCAGCGGCTGGGCCGGCGGGATCTGGTTCTCCGGGAGCAGCGGTGGTGCCGTGGTGGACGTCACCGAGCTGGGTGGGATCGTCGGGCTGGTGGTCCCGTTGCCGCCGCCGGCGCCAGGGAGCTTGAGGCCCAGGTCCTCGGGCTTGTTGACCTGGAACGGGGTCTCCTTCACGCCCTGGAGCGCCGCCTTCATGGTGCTGGAGAAGATCCGGGCTGGGGGGCCGCCGCCGAACAGGGGGCGGCCGCGGCCGTCGGTCAGGGGCTTGGGAGCATCCACGTTGCCGACCCACACGGCGGTGGCCAGCTGGGGGGTGTAGCCCACGAACCAGACGTCCTTGCTGTCGTTGGTGGTGCCGGTCTTGCCGGCCACCGGACGGCCGAAGGCGGCCGCCTTGCCCGTTCCCTCGTTCACCACCCGCTGGAGCACGCCGTTGATCACGCCGGCCTCCTTCTGCTCCATGCCCTTGCGGGTCTTGCGGTCGTGCTGCCACACGACCTTGCCCCTGTTGTCCTTGATTCGCGTCACCAGGTACGGCTCGGCGTAGGTGCCACCGGAGGCGAAGGTGGCGTAGGCGGCGGCCTGGTCGAGCGGGCTGACGCCCTTGCCCTCGCCACCGAGGGCGAGCGACGGGACGGCCTCCAGGTCCTTCGGCTCACCCAGCCGCACCGCCACCTTCTTCACCTCGTCGGGGCCGACCTTCAGCGCCACCTGCATGTAGACGACGTTGACCGAGTCGACGGTGGCCTGATCCAGGCTCATCTGGCCGCCGTTGCCCTCCTCGGCGTTCTGCACGGAGAACGAGCTACCCTTGTAGGTGAAGGTCTGCGGGGAACGCGAGTCGTAGGTGGTGCCGGGATGGATGCCCTCCTCCAGGGCGGCGGCGTAGGTGAACGGCTTGAACGACGAGCCGGGCTGGCGGCGGCCGAGCGTGGCCACGTCGAACTGCCCCCCCTTGGAATCGCCCACCAGCACCCGGATGGCGCCGTCGCCAGGCTGCACGCTGACGATCGCCGCGCTGGGATCCTCGAGCCGGGGGAGGGCCGCCTGGGCGGCGTCACGGGCCGCCTTTTGGCCCCGGGGATCGAGCGCCGTCTCGACGGTGAGCCCGCCGCCCTCGAGCTTGGCCAGGCGGTCCTCGTCGTCGCCGCCCAGGACATCGAGTTTCAGCGCCTCCCGGCGGGCCCGGTCGACCACCAGCCGCTCGGGCTTGGCTTTGGCCGGCGGCAGGGGGATGGGCTTGAGGGGGGCGGCCTGCAAGCCGGCCAGCTGGTCCTTCGGCACCGTGCCCGCCTCGGCCATGGCCTCGAGAACGGCGTTGCGGCGTCGGAGCACCGATTCGGGATTCTTCCGCGGGTCGATGTTGCCCGGGCTGCGGATGCGCACGGCAAGGGCTGCGGCCTGGTCGGGCGTCAGCTGGGCGGCGGGCACGCCGAAGGTGCGCCGGGCCGCGGCCTCGATGCCGTAGGTGCCGTCGCCCAGGTAGACCTGGTTGAGGTAGCGCTCGAGGAGCTGGTCCTTGGTGTAGTCGCGCTCAAGGCGGGTGGCGTAGAGCACCTCACGCAGCTTGCGGAACACGGTGCGCTCGCCGGTGGTGTAGTTCAGCTTGGCCAGCTGCTGGGTGATGGTCGAGCCGCCCTGCTGCTTGCTGCCGGTGGCCATGTTCAGCGTGGCCCGCACGATGGCGGAGGGGTCGACACCGTCGTGGCGGTAGAAGTCGGCGTCCTCGGCGGCGAGGACTGCCCCCTTCACGTGCGCCGGCAGGTCGGCCACCCGCACGGGCAGGCGCTCACCCTCCTCGAACGTCCCGAGCGGCGAGCCGTCGGCCGCCACCACCTGCGAGCTCTCCGGGGCGGTGTTCAGGCCCTTTACGCTCGGGGCGAAGGGGGTGGTGACGACGAGGATCACCTTCGAGGCGGCGAGGGTGGCGATGCTGCGCAGCGGCGGCACCACCGCCACCAGCACCAGCAGCAGCGCCGTCGCCGCTGCGGCCCAGAGCGCTCGACGACGCTTCACGAGCTCAGGGCTGCCGCTGCGGCTCGGGGGCCCGGTACAGCTCGGCGCCCTCCTCGACGAACTGCTGCGCCTTCTCCTTCAGGCCGATCTCGACGGCCTGCTCGACCCCGACGCCCATGGAGTCGGCGTAGTCGCGCACGTCCTGGGAGATGCGCATCGAGCAGAACTTCGGGCCGCACATCGAGCAGAAGTGGGCCGTCTTGGCCGGCTCGGCCGGCAGCGTCTCGTCGTGGTAGGCGCGGGCGGTGTCGGGGTCGAGGGCCAGCTCGAACTGGTCGGCCCAGCGGAACTCGAAGCGGGCCTTGGACAGGGCGTCGTCCCAGTCCTGGGCGCCGGGGTGGCCCTTGGCCAGATCGGCGGCGTGGGCGGCGATCTTGTAGGCGATCACCCCCTGCTTCACGTCGTCGCGGTTGGGTAGCCCCAGGTGCTCCTTGGGGGTGACGTAGCAGAGCATCGCCGTGCCGAACATGCCGATGGTGGCGGCCCCGATGGCGCTGGTGATGTGGTCATACCCGGGGGCGACGTCGGTGGTGAGCGGGCCCAGTGTGTAGAAGGGCGCCTGGTGGCACCACTCCTGCTGCAGGTCGACGTTCTCGCGCACCTTGTGCAGCGGCACGTGGCCGGGGCCCTCCACCATCACCTGCACGTCGTGGCGCCAGGCCACCTCGGTGAGCTCGCCGAGGGTGCGCAGCTCGGCCAGCTGGGCCTCGTCGTTGGCGTCGGCGATCGAGCCCGGCCGGAGGCCGTCACCCAGCGAGCAGGCCACGTCGTAGGCGGCGAACAGCTCGCAGATCTCCTCGAACCGCTCGTACAGGAACGATTCGGTGTGGTGGGCCAGGCACCAGGCCGCCATGATCGCCCCGCCCCGGCTGACGATGCCGGTGACCCGCTTGGCCGTCATCGGGACGAAGGGCAGGCGCACGCCGGCGTGGATGGTCATGTAGTCCACCCCCTGCTCGCACTGCTCGACCAGGGTGTCGCGGAAGATCTCCCAGGTGAGGTCTTCGGCCACGCCGCCGACCTTTTCCAGCGCCTGGTAGATCGGCACGGTGCCGATCGGGACGGGGCTGTTGCGGATGATCCATTCGC
>JBBPYZ010000120.1:0-4170 GCA_038199465.1 Acidimicrobiales bacterium
CTGCTGGCCCAGCCCCGCGGCTTCTGCGCCGGGGTGGAGATGGCCATCAAGGCCCTGGCCTGGATGGTGCGGGTCTTCGAGCCGCCGGTCTACTGCTACCACGAGATCGTGCACAACCAGCTGGTGGTCGACCGGTTCTGCCAGCTCGGGGTGGTCTTCGTCGACGACATCGACGCCGTGCCCTCGGGCGCCCCGCTCATGCTCTCGGCCCACGGCTCGGCCCCCGCAGTGGTGGCGGCAGCCCGGGCCAAGGGCGGCGTGGTCGTCGATGCCGTGTGCCCCCTCGTCACCAAGGTCCACCACGAGGTGAAGGTGCGGGCCGGCAAGGGCTACGACATCGTCTACGTGGGCCACACCGGCCACGACGAGGCCATCGGTACCATGGCCGTGGCCCCCGAGCGGGTCCACCTGGTCGAGAACCCGGCCGACGTCGCCGCCCTCCACCTCCCCCGCGACCAGCCGGTCGCCTTTTTGGCCCAGACCACCCTGTCTCTCGACGTGTGGAGCGGCGTGCTGCACTCGGCTAAGGACCGGTGGCCCGACCTGTGGCAGCCCGGGCGGAGCGACCTCTGCTACGCCACCACCACCCGCCAGTCGGCCCTGAAGGAGATCGCCCACAAGGCCGACGCCGTGGTCGTGCTGGGCTCGGAGAACTCCTCCAACACCAAGGCGCTGGCCTCGGTGGCCGTCGGCATGGGCTGCCCCCGCGTGCTGCGGGTGAACGGGGCCCACGAGCTGCCGGACGACCTGCACGGCGTGGTGGGCGTGACCGCCGGCGCCTCGGCCCCCGAGGAGCTGGTGGCCGGGGTCATCGCCCGGCTGGCCCCCACCCGGGGGGTGACCTTGGTCGATGTCCTGTCCGAGGACGAGTACTTCCCGCCGCCGCCCGAGCTGCGCAAGCTGCTCGACGCCGTCGGCGCCCTCCTCACCGTCGGTCTCGCCGGCCCCGTCACCGCCGCCAACGTCCTGGTCGACGACCGCACCGTCCAGGCCGTCGACGTCCTGGACACTCTGATCGCCCGCTGAGCTGCCGGGGGGAGGGCCAAAGCCCCTGTCAGGGGGCGCCTACGTCGGCCTGGGCCTGGTCGAACAGCTCCTGGAGGCGCTGGCGCAGCTGGTCGGACAGGGCTCGCACGCCCTTGCGGCCCACCCGGCCCGACTCGGTGGGCGGCGGCGGGCGGATCGGCTCGCCCACGAGGATCGACACCTTCACCGGCCGGATGCCCCGACTCCCCTTCGGCATGGCTCCCTCGCTGCCCCCGATGCCGACCGGCACGATCGGCACCTGCAGCTTGGACGCCAGGTAGGCGGGCCCCTCGAAAAGCTCGTCGACCACCGGGCCGCTCCGCCGGGTGCCCTCGGGGAAGATGACCAGGGCCTGCCCGTCGGCCAGCAGGCGCTCGCACGAGCGCAGGGCGTCGCGGTCGGGCAGGCCCCGGTGCACGGGGAAGCCGCCCATCGAGGTGAAGAACCAGTCCGACACCCCGTACTTCCACATCGAGTCCTTGCCCATGAAGCGCAGGGTGCGGCGGCCCATCAGGGACACGAGCGGGGTGTCGATGTTGGAGCGGTGGACCGGCGACAGGATGAAGGGGCCCTCGGCGGGGATGTGCTCGAGGCCGCTGATGCCCACCCGCCAGAAGAGCCGGCTGAAGCCCCCCACCAGGGAACGCACCGAACGGTAGAGGACCCGCTGCCAGCGGGCCATGGGCAGCTGCACCTGGCCGCTCCAGCGGGGCATCAGGACGCCGAGCCCGGCGCGGGCAGGCCGTCCAGGTGGCCCAGCACCGCGGCCACCACCTCGTCGATGGCCAGCCCGGTGGTGTCGAGGACGACGGCGTCGGCCGCCGCCTGGAGGGGGTCGGAGACTCGGGTCGAGTCGGCGTGGTCGCGCCGGGCGATGTCGGCGGCCACCGCGTCGTAGGACAGGTCGGTGACCTCCTTGGCCCGGCGATCCGAGCGGGCCTCGTGCGACGCGGTGAGGAACACCTTCAGCCGGGCCACCGGGAAGACCACCGTGCCGATGTCACGGCCCTCGACCACGCCGCCACCCCGGTCGGCCACCCAGCGGCGCTGGCGGGCCACCAGCTCGGCCCGCACGGCCGGGTTGGCGGCCACCGCGCTCACCGCCCGGGTCACCTCGGGGCCCCGTACCAGGGTGGTGGCGTCGACCCCATCCACGGTGACCACCCCATCCTCCACCGACAGCTCGACCCTGGCCGCCAGCCGGGCCACCGGCTCGTGGTCGCCAGGGTCGATTCCCCGCCGTAGGGCGGCAAAGGCCACGCCCCGGTACATGGCCCCGGTGTCCAGGTAGGGCAGCTCCAACCGGGCCGCCACGGTCCGGGCCACCGTCGACTTCCCCGACCCCGCGGGCCCGTCGATCGCTATTACATAGGCTTCGGGATTCGCTGACGCTCTACTCGCTAGCTCGGGGCTCGCTGACCCCCTGTCTTCCCTCCTCGCTTCCCCCGGCTCGCATAGCGGCTCGCCTCCTCCGCTCGTCAGTCCAGTCATCGTGTCGCCGCTCGCCGGATCGCTTGCTCCGGTCGCCGGCTGCTCAGTCATCGGGTGCCGCCGGCTTGGAGGGTGACGAGATCTCTTTCGAACCCGGGGTAGCTGGTGCGCACGGCCGACCATCCTGCGATCCGGGTGGGGCCGGGGGCAACCAGAGCTCCGATCGCCGCGGCCATGGCGATGCGGTGGTCGCCCGCGGACTCGACCACGCCCGGGGTGAGGCGGGCTCCACCGGTGATCTGCAGGCCGTCCGGCCGGGGCTCGCTGCCAGCCCCGAGGGCGGCGAGCAGCGCCACCGTGGCCTCCACCCGGTCGCTCTCCTTCACCCGCAGCTCACCGGCGTCGGCCACCTCGGTCGGCCCCTGGGCCACGGCGGCGGCCACCGCGAGCACCGGCACCTCGTCGATGAGTCCGGGGATCTCGGCGCCCCCGATCCTGGTGCCCCGCAGCCCGGAGGAGTAGCGGGCGGTGAGGGTGGCGGTGTTTGCACCGGTGGGCTCCACGTCGAGGTCGGCGCCCATCCGCACCAGCACGTCGAGAAAGCCCGCCCGGGCCCTTCCCGTGTAGACCCGCTCGACGGTGACCTCGCTGCCCGGGACGAGGCAGGCGGCCACCAGCCAGAAGGCAGCCTGGCTGGGGTCACCGGGCACGTCGAGCTCGAAGGGCTCCAGCGCCGAGGGGCGCAAGGTGGTGGTGAGCCCGTCGCCTGAGACGGTGAGGTCGGCGCCGCAGGCCGCCAGCATCTCCTCGCTGTGCGCCCTCGTCGCCACCAGTTCGCGCACCACGGTCTCGCCGTCGGCGGCCAGCCCTGCCAGCAGCACGGCACCCTTGACTTGGGCGCTGGGCACCTCGAGGTCGAGGTCGATGCCCTGGAGGTGGCCACCCCGCACCACCAGGGGCGTGTAGCGACCCCCGTCCCGTCCGTCGATCCGGGCCCCCATCCGGCGGAGCGGCTCAACGACACGGTCCATGGGCCGGCGCCCGATCGAGGCATCCCCCTGCAGGACGCTCAACCAGGGCAGGGCGGAGCAGAACCCGGCCAGCAGGCGGATGCCGGTGCCCGAGTTGCCGACGTCGATCAGGTGCTCCGCCTCGTGCAGCATGGTGCGGCCCCCGTGCACCGCCTCGCCCTCGATCCGGGCCCCCAGGGCCTCCACCGCGGCAGCGGGGGCCGCCACGTCGTCGCCGGTCGACAGCCCGGTGATCGTGCTGGTGCCCTCGGCCAGGGCAGCCAGGAGGAGGGCCCGGTGCGAGATGCTCTTGTCCCCCGGCACCCGCAGCCGACCGCGCAGGGGGCCGGTACCCCCTTGGATGACGAGCGAGCTCATGGATCAAGCAGCCGGACGGCGGGGCGGTAGCCGCGGGCGAACAGGGCGCCGCGGGCGACATCGGCCTGGGTGGTGGCCACCAGCAGCAGGAGCACACCACGGTCGCCCTCGGCCGAGTGGGCGATCTCCAGGTCGAAGATGTCGACGCCGAGCTCGCCGAGGAGCGTTGTGACCTCGGCCAGCACGCCGGTGCGGTCCGGGACCGGGACCCGCACCTCGGCCACGTCCACGGGGCGCCCGGCGGCCCGGGCCGGCAGGTTGACCCGGGCGGCCCGGGCGTCCTCGAGGGAGGCCAGGAGGGCCGGGCGGTCGCCGTCGGCGACCA
>JBBPYZ010000121.1:0-17139 GCA_038199465.1 Acidimicrobiales bacterium
ACCAGCCCTCGGTGGCCCCCATCTGGTCGTCTAGGAGCATGTCGAGGTTCTCGGCCAGCAGCAGCAGGCGCCGACCCCGGGATCTCGCCGCCGCCAGCAGCCTTTGGAGGGCGAGCGTCTCCAACCGGGCCGGGTCGCGTTCAGCCTGGAGGGCCTGGTGCTGGGCGGCCAGGTCGGCATCGCCCAGGGTGACGGCCAGCTGATGGAGGGCGGCCATCCACAGGTCGCCGACCGACGTGGCCTGGTACAGCTCCTCGCGCAGCACCAGGGGCAGCCACCGGGCGGCCAGATCGTCGTTTTCGGCGACGGTGATGGCCAGCCGGCGGAGCAGCAGCGACTTGCCCATCCCTCGCTGGCCGATCACCAGGGCGTGGGGGGGCGGGTCATCCTCGGCCAGGTGCGCCACCAGCTCGTCCAGCTCGTGGTGGCGGACCACGAAGCGGCTGGTCACCTCGTCGTCGCCGAGGTGGGTGATGTTGTGGACGGCCAGTGTCATGGACGGTCTCGGCGATCCGCCACCGCGACGAAGCCCAGCTCATTGCCCTGGCGCCACCAGTCCCGCACCAGCCGGGACCGGAACTGCCAGCCCGCCGCGCTCCGCGTGAGGTAGGCGTCGTGCTCGAGGATCTCCAGCACCTCCCGCAGAGCGCCGGCCCGCTGCGAGGCGTTCTCGACCAACTGGTCGGCCAGCCAGATGGCGTCGGCCGGCTCCAACACCCCGACGACGGCGGCCTGGGTGAGCAGGTCACGGGCCAGGCGGAGGTCGTCGCCCTCGCCGAGCACGGTGCGCAGGCGGGTTTCCAGGTGGAGGAGATGAGCCCGCACCGCGCTGGTCAGGAACGGGCCCCCGTAGACCCGGGCGATGTCGTCACCGGAGACCCGCCGGTCACCGCGGCGAGTGGCGTCCCGCCGCACCTCGTCCATCAGCAGCTGCACGTGGTAGGGCACGCCCAGGCCGAGAAGGCTGTGGACCGAGGCCACGGTGGCCGGCGAGAGCTG
The DNA here is from genome assembly GCA_038199465.1 of Acidimicrobiales bacterium. Classification (GTDB taxonomy): domain Bacteria; phylum Actinomycetota; class Acidimicrobiia; order Acidimicrobiales; family JAUJNH01; genus JAUJNH01. The sequence continues at coordinate 1,000 of JBBPYZ010000121.1, forward strand.
CAGGTCGGTGGCCCGGGCCAGGGCAGCGACGGCCCCGTGGGTGGTCTCCTCGTCCCAGGCGTCGACCGGGTAGGCCCGAAGATGGGTGATCATCCCGGTCAGCCCAGCCCGGTGGAGGATCGGCTCCAACCCGACCGAGCCGCTGACGAGCCAGGTCACGGCCGGCACGCCGTCGGCGGCCCGGAGCACGCCGAGGAACAGCTCGGCCTCAGCCGGGTCCCGCTTCAGGACCCGGTCCACCAGCAGCGGCAGCTCGTCGACGGCGAGCACGGTCCGGTGACCGTCGGCGGCCAGAGCCCCGATGATGGCCCGGGCGTCGTCGCGCCAGCTTCCGGCCATGGCGGCTTGCAGCTCGACCTTGACGACGCCGACATCGACCTTCTCGATCCGGTCGAGACCGGCACCCAGGCGCTTGCCGAACCAGGCCCGGATCCGGCTCCAGTAGGCGGCGTCGGCGCAGTTCGCCACGGCGATCGTGGCGAACATCTCGGTGGGGTTGGCGTGCTGCTCGACATCGACGAAGAGCGTGCCCGTGCTGGGCGCCATGGCGTCCAGCACGCGGTGGACGATGCTGGTCTTGCCGACCCGACGAGGTCCGGTGAGCAGGACCCCCTGACCACGGGCGAGGTAGCCGGCGATCTCGGCAACCTCCCGCTCGCGATCCCAGAACCGCGCCCCGGCGGCGTAGTTGCCCAAAGCGGGTTCGAGGTGCGGGCCATCCATCTCGCTAGCGTAGCCGCAACAGAACTGTTGGCAACAGCCTTGTTGTGAGTGGTAACCGGGTTCTGGCTGCCGACCGCCTCGACTCAGCGAGGTGTCGCCCGACCCGTGGGCCCAGGTTCAGCCGGTCTCCCCCTGAGCGGATCGCGACCCGTCGTTGAAGGGCGGGCGGCCGTGCTGGGCGCAGGCGGTGATCGCCTCCTCCCTCGTTCGTGGCGCCATCATCGGCCCGAGGCGGCTCGTCGTCCTCACCATCGGGGCCAGCACCACCGGGAGGCCGCAGATGGGGCACTCTCCGTTGGGCCTCGGCGCCGCCGCTCCCCGTACCGGTTGCCACAGCCACATCCACGCCCGTCGCAGACCGCTCACGGTTCGAACGCTACCGGCCGGGATCGGCCCTTCGGCGGGCCCGTCGGAGGAGAGGCGTCCAGGCCCCTACCCGTTACCGGTTGCTCGCCGGTCGGTGTTCCAGGGCGCCGCTAGCCTCCTCCCGCCATGCGAGCGCCCCTGTCCTGGCTGCGGGACTTCGCGCCGTTCGACCTCGATCCGGCCGAGCTGGGGAGGATCTTCGACGACCTTGGCATGGTGGTCGAGGGCGTGGAACGGGTGGGGGAGGGGCTCGAGGGCGTCGTCCTCGGACGGGTGCTCGAGGTCACCGCCATCGAGGGGGCGCGGGTCCGGCGCACCCGGGTCGACCTGGGCGACGAGCACGGCCACGACGTCCAGATCGTGTGCGGGGCGGCCAACGTCGCCGCCGGCCAGCTGGTGCCGGTGGCCGTGGTTGGCGCCGTCCTGCCCGGAGACTTCCGCATCGCCGTGCGCAAGGTCTTCGGGGTCGAGTCAAACGGGATGATCTGCTCGGCCGTGGAGATCGGCCTGGGCGACGACGCCGACGGGATCCTGGTCCTGAACGACGAGCTCGGCGCCCCCGGCCAGCCCTTCGCTGAGGCGCTGGGCATCGAGCCCGACGTGGTCTACGACCTGGCCATCGAGACCAACCGGCCCGACGCCAACTGCATCGCCGGCATCGCCCGCGACGCCGCCGCCCGGCTCGGCCTGCGGTTCGCCCTGCCGTCCACGCCGCCGCTCGCCCCCGACCTCCCCCCGCCGGCGGCTGTGCCCCAGGTGTCGTGCCCCGAGCTCGCCCCCCGCTTCGGCGTGGCCGTGATCGAGGGGGCGGCCATCGGCCCCAGCCCGGGGTGGCTGGCCCGCCGCCTCACCCTGGCCGGGATGCGGCCCATCTCCAACCTGGTCGACATCTCCAACTACGTGATGCTCGAGCTGGGCCAGCCCACCCACCCCTACGACCTCGACCGGCTGCCCGGCGGCGGGCTGGGCGTGCGGGTCGCCGGGTCGGGCGAGGCCCTCACCACCCTCGACGACGCCGAGCGCCACCTCGGCGACGGCCCCAGCCCCGACGTGGTCATCACCGGCGCCACCGGTACGGCGGTCGGCGTCGCCGGGATCATGGGTGGCGCCTCGTCCGAGGTTCACGACGGCACCACCCGGGTCCTGCTCGAGGCCGCCCACTTCGACCGGCTCACCATCGCCAAGACCTCCAAGCGGCTGGGCCTGCGCAGCGAGGCCTCGGCCCGCTTCGAGCGCGGCGTCGACCCGCTCGGCATCGAGGCGGCCATGGCCCGCTATGCCCAGCTGGCCGCCGAGGTCAGCGGGGCCAGGGTCACCGCCGTGGCCCTCGTCGAGTCGGCCGAGCACGTGCCGGTGCGGCCCACCATCGCCCTGCGCACGGCCGGGGTGAACGCCCTGCTGGGCACCGACCTCGACGACGACCGGATCGCCGGCCTCCTCGCCCCGATCGGCTTCTCGGTGGCGCCGGGGGAGCCGGGCGTTCAGCAGGTCACCCCGCCCAGCTACCGCCTCGACGCCGACCAGGAGGTGGACGTCATCGAGGAGGTGGCCCGCCACCTCTCCTACTCGGCTATCGGCCGCACCGTGCCCCGCTCGCCCCTGGTCGGCGGCCTGTCCTCCCACCAGCGGGGCCGCCGCCAGGTCCGCGACATCCTGGTCGGGCTCGGCTGCACCGAGGCCGCCACCGGGCTGCTGCTCGGCCCCGGCGACCACCAGCGCAGCGGCCTGCCCGCCCTCGAAGACGGCGCCCTGCGGGCTGTCGACCCCCTGGCCAAGGAGGAGTCGATCCTGCGCCGGTCGCTGCGTCCCGGCCTCCTGGGCGCGGTGGGCTTCAACCTCGACCGCCGCCAGGACCGTGTCCACATCTTCGAGGTCGGGACGGTCTTCGAGCCCTCCGACGGCACCCGCCCGGTCGAGCGGGTCGAGGCCGAGCGCTGGCTGCCGGTGGAGACCGAGACGGTGACGGTGCTCCTGGCCGGCGCCGGCGCCGATGCCACCACCGCCACCCGCCTGTGGTGGGCCGTGGCCGACGCATTACGCCTCGACGGCCCCCGGCTGGTGGCCACCTCTGATCACGCCGGCCTCCACCCCACCCGCACGGCCACCGTCTGCGGCGCCACCGGCGCCCCGCTCGGCGTTGTCGGCGAGGTCGACCCCGACGTCCTCGCCGACCTCGGCATCAACGGCCGGGTCGGCGTGCTCGAGTTCGACCTGCACCTCCTGCTGGCCGAGCCCCGCCGCCCGGAGGAGGCCCGCCCCGTCAGCCGCTTCCCGAGCAGCGAGGTCGACCTCGCCTTTTCCGTCCCCGACACCGTCCCCGCCGCCGACGTCGAGGCCACCCTGCGGGCCGCAGCCGGCGCCCTCCTCGAGCGCATCGCCCTGTTCGACACCTACCGGGGCCCCGGCGTGGCCGACGGCTCCCGCAGCCTGGCCTTCCGCCTCCGCTTCACCGCCCCCGACCACACCCTCACCGACACCGAGGTCGGCACCGCCCGCCAGTCCTGCATCGACACCGTCACCACCACCCACGGCGGCCAGCTGCGGTGACGGTCGTCCGAGCCGAGAGGTAGCTCCGACCGCCGAGGGATCGAATGGATCGACTCGGCCCGCTGCACGCAAAGCGGGCCCTGCAGGGACCGGTAACAGAATGCGGCGGGTCGGGCGTGTAAGGAGGGGTGGCCGTCGTGACCGAGGAGGACATCGACACCCACCTGGCGCCCAGCGGATCGTTCGATGCCTTCTATCGCCAGGAGTACGCCGGGATCGTGCGGCTGGCGTTCGCCCTCACCGGTCGGCGTGACGTGGCCGAGGAGCTGGCCCAGGAGGGGTTTCTGGCGGCGCACCGGAGGTGGGGCAGGGTCTCCGGGTTCGAGGACATGGCTGGGTGGGTGCGCCGGGTGGTGACGAACCGTTGCGTCTCCGTGGCTCGTCGCCGGTCGACCGAGCTTCGCCTGCTCGCCCGCCTGCGCCAGGAGCGGCCGGGCGAACCAGTCCTGGGCGTCACCAGCCAGGAGCTGTGGGCGCTGGTGCGCGACCTCCCTCGCCGGCAGGCCCAGGTGGTGGCCCTGTCCTTCCTGGAGGACCGCAGCGTGCGGGACATCGCCGAGATCCTGGGCTGCGGCGAGGAATCGGTGCGCACCCACCTCCGGCGGGGCCGGAGCACCCTGGCCGGCCGACTGGCTGAGAGGAGCAACGATGTCTGACGACCTGCTGGAGGGCCTCGTCGTAGGAGCCCGCTCCGACCTCGAGCAGGGCCTGGCGCCTCCCCCACCCGACTTCGAGGGCGTGCGGAGGCGGGCCCGCTCACGGCACCGGGGCCTGCTGGCGATGGGTGCCACCGTGCTCCTGGTGGCGGCCTTCGCCGTGGTCAGAGACGTCCGACCCGACCGTCAGGCGCTGGTGGCTGGCCCGCCATCGTCAGGGTCGAACGCTGACCTGCTGACCCCAGGGGCGACCCGTCGGTTGGCGCCGTCGCCCCTCTCGGGGCGCTCGACCATGGCGTCGGTGTGGACCGGAACCGAGATGCTCGTGTGGGGCGGAGAAGGGCCTCGGGGACAGGTCGACGATGGGGCGGCCTACGACCCGCGGCGCGACACCTGGCGGATGTTGCCCCAGGGCCCCCTCACCAAGCGCAACGCTCCTGCCGCGGTGTGGACCGGCGCTGAGATGCTGCTGTGGGGCGGCCATGCCACCAGCGTCGACCACGCCGACGGGGCCGCCTTCGACCCGACGAGTGGCAGGTGGCGATCCATCGCCGACGCCCCGATGCGCAGCGGCGGTCGGCCGGTCGGCCTGTGGACCGGTCGCGAGATGGTGGTCGTCGCCGGCTTCAACGGCCTGGACGTCGCGGCCTACGACCCCGGCACCGATTCGTGGCGCAAGCTGCCCGACCTGCCGGGCCAGATGCAGGCCCCGTTCCCGATGGCCGTCTGGACCGGTTCACGCCTCGTCGTCGTCGTTGGTACCCCGATCGATCGCCGGGCCAGGATCTTCAGCCTCGACATCGAAGGCCGGGCCTGGGCAGAGCTCCCGCCTCTCGGTGACGGCCAGGTCAAGCTGGCCTGGACCGGCGATGGCCTGCTGGCGACCGCCGGTTCGGTGGCCGCCGTCTTCGATTCGGCCGGCAGCGCATGGACCAAGGTGGCGGAGGCCCCGAAGGGCCTGCGGCGAGGTGACGAGGTCATCGCCTGGACGGGCGACCAGCTGGTGCTGTGGGGTGGAGGGGCCGAGGCGTCGGTGATCGACCCCGAACGCCGAACCTGGCGGACCACCCCGGCGGGTGGACTCAAGCCACGCCCGCAGCCAGCCTCGGTGTGGGCCGACGGCGTCTTCCTGGCGTGGGGCGGCTTCCCCGACGGCGCCGACGGCGTGATGCTGCGTCCCACCGGCTCGACGACCATCGGGCCGCTGGCTTCGGTGCTGACGCCCCCGTCGGCGCTACCACCGAGGCTGGTTCCGGTGGCGGGCCCCAACGGTCAGACCCCCGGCACTGTCGATTTGAACAATCCCGGCTCCAGCTGGAACGGGCGCGCTTTGAGTGTCTCCCGCGTCGAGGATGAGCGCGGGAAACTCGTCGGCTACTTCGGGTGCCGGTTCTTCGAGCGCGCCGAGGTGGAGCGGGAGGACTTCAGCGTCAGCCGTGCCTGCCCGACCGTGGAGCCGACGGAGGCGGCCCCTATTCTTCCTCCTCCTCCTCGATCACCGTGAGGAGGTCGAGGCGGCTCTGGTGGCGGTCGCCCTCGAAGCCGGTGGAGACGAAGACCTCGGCGATGACCAGGGCCACGCCCGGCCCGGTGACCCGGGATCCCATCGAGCAGACGTTGGCGTCGTTGTGGAGGCGGGCCATGCGGGCGGTGAACTCGTCGTGGCACAGGGCGGCCCGGCAGCCGTGCACCTTGTTGGCCGCCATCTGCTCGCCGTTGCCGCTGCCCCCGAAGACGAAGGCCAGCTCGACATCGCCCTTCACCGCGGCCCGGGCGGCGGCCGCGCAGAAGGGCGGGTAGTCGACCGACGCCTCCGAGTCGGTGCCGAGATCGAGGATCTCGTGGTCGAGGCCCCGCAGGTGGTCGGCCACCTGCTGCTTGAGGGCGTACCCGGCGTGGTCGGAGGCGACGGCGATCTTCACGAGGCCAGAGGTCTAGCGCTTTCGCCCCAACCACCGCGGCGGCGGATCTTCACGATGCGGTCGGTGCGGTACGACGCCACCTTCACGCTCCAGCAGTCGAGGGTGCCCCGGCGCCCGTCGCTGCCGAAGAACGTGGTCATCGGCCCCTCCTGCTGGAACGAGTCGGCGTGCTCGACCTCCTCGACGCTGTCGTCGCTCAGCACGACCTCGAAGCTCATGGAGCCAGCATGCACCGGGTGGGCTGTGCAGCGGAAGGCCCGATCCCTGGGGATCTCAGGTGGACGAGGTGCCGGTGCACGTGGGACAACCCGTGGATGATCAGGTCGGCTTGCGGGCCGTCACGACGCTGCAGGCCATCCAGGGGCCGCCGTACCAGCCGCGCCAGCCCAGGCCCCGGCTGGCCACCTCGGTCATGCCGAGCTGCCGGAGCCTCCCGGCGTACTCGGCGGTGGACTTGATGTCGACGAACACGACCCTGCCCCCGGGGCGTAGGACCCGCACCGCTTCCGCCACCGCCCGGCCTCGCCCGGCGGGCTCCTTGATGTTGTGCAGGGCCAGGCTGGAGACCACCACGTCGAAGGAGTCGACGGGGAAGGGCAGGTCGGTCATGTCGGCGGTCCGAACCTCCACCCGGTCGGCGACGCCTTCCAGGGTGGCGTTGCGCAGCGTTGTGCTCTCGCGGTTCCCGGACTGATCGGTCCTGCTCCACAGGTCGATGCCGGTGGCCCGGCCGCGGGGCAGCTGGCGAGCCGCCATGATGAGGACCCCGCCGCGACCGCAGCCCATGTCGAGGACCTCCTCGTCGCCGTCCAGCCCGAGGCCGGTGAGCAGCTCCTCCCACAGCGCGAGCTTGCCGATGCGGGTGGTGAACAGGAAGCTCGCCGTGCTGAGCAGCAGGAACAGGCCGCTGCCCAGCAGGGCCACCGAGCCGGCGAGGATCCCGGCAGCGATCATGACGAGGCCGCCGGCGGCGAGCAGGGCGGGGACGTACGGCGCGTCGATTCCGTAGTCACCTCGCCGCGCCGCCCTCGCCATCGTGCCACCGTAGGCGGCAAGCTTCCCTGAGCCACCGAAATTGGGTTCCCTTAGGGGACGCAACCCCTGAATGATGATGCACGCGCGTGAATCGCTGGCTAGGGTGAGCCTGTGACCTCGTGCATCGGGATCCTCGGCGCCTCCGGCTACACCGGAGTCGAGCTGCTGCGCCTGCTCGCCGGCCACCCCGAGCTCCAGGTCGCCCACGTCGGGGCCGACTCCAACGCCGGGACGCTGGTGGCGGAGGTGGCCCCCGGCCTGGCCGCCGCCTACCGGGGCCTGCGCTTCGGCTCCATCGACGTCGAGTCGGTCGACGGCCTCGACCTGGTCTTCTGCGCCCTGCCCCACGGGGCCAGCAGTCACCTGGTGCCCGGCCTGCTCGGCCGGGTCGGCCATGTCGTCGACCTCGGGGCCGACTTCCGCCTGCGCGACGCCGCCGCCTACCCGGTCTGGTACGGCCAGGACCACCCCCACCCCGAGCTGCTGGACGATGCCGCCTACGGCCTGCCCGAGCTGTTTCGCGACCCCCTGCGGGGAGCCCGCCTGGTGGCTGCCCCGGGCTGCTACGTCACCGCCAGCAGCCTGGCGCTGGCCCCGTTCGTCCGGGCCGGCCTGGTTGAGTCCACCGGGGTGGTGGTCGACGCCTACAGCGGGGCCAGCGGCGCCGGGCGGGTCCCGAAGGCCAACCTGCACTTCTGCGCCGTCGACGAGGATCTCTCGGCCTACGGCCTCCTCACCCACCGCCATACGCCCGAGATCGAGCAGGCCACCGGGGCCCAGGTGCTCTTCACCCCCCACCTGGCCCCCACCAACCGCGGCATCCTGGCCACCGTCTACGCCCGTCCCGGCGCCCCCGGCCTCACCACCGGGGCCGCCCTCGACGTGCTGGCCACCGCCTACGCGGAGGAGCCCTTCGTCGTCGTCTCCGAGCGGTCCCCCTCGACCAAGGCCACCCTCGGTTCGAACACCTGTCACCTCACCGCCCGCGTCGACCCCCGCACCGGCTGGCTGGTGGCCATCGCCGCCCTCGACAACCTGGTGAAGGGCGCCAGCGGCCAAGCGCTGCAGTGCGCCAACCTCGCCCTCGGCCTCGACGAGACCCTGGGCCTCCCGACGGCAGGAGTGACACCGTGACTGTGACATCCCCGCCAGCCGCCGCCCTTTCCGCCCGCCTTCCCTCCTGCTGTGCTCGGCCTCGCTGCGCTCGGCCTGCGCTCCTCGTCAGTCCAGGCGGGCGACGGGCAGCGTCTGGCGGGGCCCGTGAGGCGCAGAGTCTGGCGGGGCCCGCGAGGGCCAGCCGGCCGGCCGGAGCAGCCAGCCCCGACGGAGGAGTTCACCGATGAGCGTCACGTCACCTCAGGGCTTTGTCGCGGCCGGTGTCGCCGCCGGCATCAAGGCGTCCGGTGACCTTGACCTGTCGCTGGTGGCCACCGACGACGGCCGGTCCGTCATCGCCGCCGCCGTGTTCACCCAGAACCTGGCTTGCGCCGCTCCGGTGCAGGTCAGCCGGGCCCACCTGGCCGCCACCGGCGGACGGGCTGCGGCTGTGGTGCTGAACAGCGGCAACGCCAACGCGGCCACGGGGCCGGCCGGGATGGCGGTGGCCGAGGAGATGTGCGCCCTGGTGGCTGCCGGGCTCGGCTGTGACCCGGAGCACGTACTGGTCTGCAGCACCGGGCTGATCGGCATCCCGCTCGACGCCGGGCCCTTCCAGGCCGGCGTGCCGGCGGTGCTGGCCCGGCGCCGGGCCGATGGCGGCGCCGAGGCGGCTCGGGCCATCATGACCACCGACACCGTGGCCAAGCTGGCGGCGGTCTCCGCCTCGGGGATCACCGCCGGCGGCATGGCCAAGGGGGCAGCGATGCTGGCCCCGAACATGGCGACGATGCTGGCGGTGCTCACCATCGACGCCGAGGTCGGGGGCGCCGCCCTCCAGCGCTCGCTCCAGGCCGCCGTCGACGTCAGCTTCAACCGGCTCACCGTCGACGGCTGCACCAGCACCAACGACACCGTCATCGTGCTGGCCAGCGGCCGGGCCGGGCCGGCCGACGAGGCGCTGGTCACCCGGCTGCTCACCGAGGTGGCCACCAGCCTGGCCCGCCAGATGTGCGACGACGCCGAGGGTGCCACGAAGGTCGTGCGGGTCCGGGTGGAGGGGGCCGCCACCGAGGAGGAGGCCGCCGCCGCCGCCCGCAAGGTGGCGCAGAGCCAGCTGGTCAAGTGCTCGTGGTACGGCCAGGACCCCTACTGGGGCCGGGTCCTGTCCGAGCTGGGCACGGCCGGCGTCGCCCTCGACCTCGACGCGGTCACCATCGCCTACGGCGAGGTGGTCGTGAGCCGGGGCGCCGTCGAGGTCGACCACGACCGCGCCGCCGTTGCCGCCCACATGGCTGGGCGCTTCCTCACCGTCACCTGTGATCTGGGCGTGGGCTCGGCGTCGTGGTTCCTGCTCACCAACGACCTCACCCACGCCTACGTCGACGAGAACATGGGCACCTCGTGACCACCTCCCCCGAGGACGCGGCCGAGGTCCTGGTCGAGGCGCTGCCCTACCTGCGCCGCTTCGCCGGCAGCACCATGGTCGTGAAGTACGGCGGGAACGCCCTGAACGACGCCCTGGGCGACCCGCTCGAGGTGTTCGCCAGCGACATCGTCCTCATGCACTCGGTCGGTCTGCGGCCCGTGGTGGTGCACGGCGGCGGCCCCCAGATCAGCGCCATGCTCCAGCGGCTCGGGATGGTCCCCCAGTTCCGTGAGGGGCTGCGGGTCACCGACCGGGCGACGCTGGAGGTGGCCCGGATGGTGCTGGTCGGCAAGGTCAACAAGGACATCGTCAGCGCCGTGAACACCAAGGCGCCGGTGGCGGTGGGCATCAGCGGCGAGGACGGCGCCTTCCTGCGGGTCACTGCCCGCGACCCCGCCCTCGGCTATGTGGGCGACGTGCGCAGCGTCGACACCACCCTTCTCGACAAGCTGCTGGCCGAGCAGCTGGTGCCGGTCGTGGCCACCATCGGCACCGACGACGAGGGCAACGCCTACAACGTGAACGCCGACACCGCGGCGGCCGCCATCGCCGCCGCCCTGGGCGCCGAGAAGCTGATCCACCTCACCAACGTCGAGGGCATCCGCTCCGTGGCCGCCGACCCGACCACCCGTCAGAGCCACCTGCGGGCCGACGACCTCGACCTCCTCCTGCGGTCCGGCACCCTGGCCGGCGGGATGGCCCCCAAGGCCGAGTCGTGCCTGCACGCCGTGCGCAACGGCGTGGCCGCCGCTCACGTCCTCGACGGTCGGGTGCCCCACGTCCTGCTCCTCGAGCTGTTCACCGAAGCCGGCATCGGAACGATGGTGACACCGTGAGCGCCCACGGCTTTCCCGTCGATCCGGGTCTTGAGCGCTGCCCGTTCATGCCCACCTACGCCCCGCCCCAGGTCCTGTTCGTGCGGGGCCGGGGCTGCGAGCTGTGGGACGAACAGGAAATGCGCTACCTCGACTTCCTGTGCGGGCTCGGCGTCACCGGCCTGGGCCATGCCCACCCCGAGGTGACCCAGGCCGTCACCGAGCAGGCCCATGTCCTCCTGCACGTCTCGAACCTGTTCGCCACCCGGCCGGGGGCGGGGGTGGCCGTCACCCTCGACCGCCTTCTGGGTGGCGGGGGCCAGGTCTTCTTCACCAACTCGGGGGCCGAGGCCAACGAGTGCGCCATCAAGCTGGCCCGGAGGTGGGGCGGTGGCGAGCACGGCCGCTGGCAGGTGATCTCGGCCTACGGCAGCTTCCACGGACGGACGATGGCGACCCTCGCCGCCACCGGCCAGCCCAGCAAGCACGAGCCGTTCCAGCCCCTGCCCCCGGGGTTCCGCCACGTCGCCTGGGGCGACGTCGACGCCGCCGCCGCCGCCGTCGACGACACCGTCGCCGCCGTGCTGGTCGAGCCGGTCCAGGGCGAGGGCGGCGTCCTCCCCGCCCCCCCCGGCTACCTGCTCGGACTGCGCGAGCTGTGTGATGACCTCAGCCTCCTACTCATAGTCGACGAGGTGCAGACCGGCCTCGGTCGCACCGGGCGCTGGTTCGGCTACCAGCACGACCTGCCCGAGGGGGTTCGGCCCGACGTGGTGACCCTGGCTAAGGCGCTGGGCAACGGCGTGCCCATCGGGGCGTGCTGGGCCCGGGCTGAGGTGGCGGCGGCCTTCCGGCCCGGCGACCACGGCACCACCTACGGCGGCCAGCCCTTCGCCGCCTCGGCGGCGGCCGCCGTCCTGAGGGTCATGGAGCGCGACGGGCTGCCCGAACGGGCCGAGGCCGCTGGCCGTGGCCTCCGGGCCCGACTCGGGGCCATCCCCGCCGTCACCGCCGTGCGGGGTCGGGGCCTGCTCCTCGCCGTCGAGCTCGAGGCCGACCGCGACGCCAGGGTGGTCCAGGCTCAGCTGCTGCGCCGCGGCCTGGTGACCAACGCCGTCACGCCCACCGCCATCCGTCTGGCCCCGCCCCTCACCGTCACCGACGCCGAGCTCGACGAGGCCGTCACCCTGATCGCCGAGGCCCTGGCATGACCCCCACCCGGCATGTGCTTGAGGTCGACGACCTGAGCGCCGAGGAGATCATGGCCGTGCTGGACCTGGCCGAGAAGAAGGCGCCTCCGCCGGTCCTGGCCGGTGACGGGGTGGCGCTGGTGTTCGAGAAACCCTCGAACCGCACCCGCAACGCCACCGAGATGGCCGTGGTCCAGCTTGGGGGCCACCCGGTCAGCCTGCAGGCCGGCGAGGTCGGCCTCGATGTGCGCGAGACGGCCGAGGACGTGGCCCGCACCCTGGGCTCCTACCACCGGATCGTCTGCGCCCGGACCTTCGCCCACACCACCCTCGATCGCATGGCCGCCGCCCTCGACGACGCCGGCCACGGCGTGCCCGTCGTCAACCTGCTGTCCGACGAGTCCCACCCCTGTCAGGCGCTGGCCGACCTCCTGACCCTGCGCCAGCAGCTCGGCGGCGTCGAGGGACGCACGGTGGCGTGGATCGGCGACGGCAACAACGTGGCCCGCTCCCTGGCCTTAGCCGTCGTGCGCCTCGGGGGCCGGATCCGCCTGGCCGGCCCCCCCGGCTTCACCGTCGACGACCGCTCGCTGGCCCGGATACAGGCCGCGGGACCGGGCGAGGTCGAGCTGTTCGACCGTCCCGAGCCGGCCGTCGACGGCGCCGACGCCGTGGCCACCGACGTGTGGGCGTCGATGGGCCAGGAGGACCAGGTCGAGGAGCGCCGCCGGGCCTTTGCCGGCTGGACCGTCACGAGCGATCTGCTGGAGCGGGCCGCGCCCGGCGGCATCCTCCTGCACTGCCTGCCCGCCCACCGTGGCGAGGAGGTGGCGGCTGACGCCCTTGAAGGTCCCCGCAGCCGGGTGTGGCAGCAGGCGGCCAACCGCATGCACGTCGCCCGCGGCCTGTTCCTCTGGCTACTGCTCCACGATCGGGCCCCGGCGTGATGCCGACCAACCGGCTGGCCAAGACCCAGCGCCAGCACCGGATCGCCAAGCTGCTGGCCGAGTACCACGTCGGCAGCCAGACCCAGCTGGTCGAGCTGCTGTCGGCCGACGGCGTGGTGGCCACCCAGGCCACGGTCAGCCGCGACCTCGAGGAGCTGGGGGCGGTGAAGGTGCGCGTGCCGGGCGGCGAGATGGTCTACGCCGTGCCCGAGCTGTCCCGGGACCGGCTGGCTCCCGAAGACCACCTGCGCCGGGTGCTCGCCGACTGGGTGGTGCAGGTCGCCCACAGCGGCAACCTCGTGGTCGTCCAGACCCCGCCGGGCTGTGCCCACGTGGTGGGGTCGGCCATCGACCGCAGCAGCGTCGAGGGCATCCTCGGCACCGTCGCCGGCGACGACACCCTGTTGCTCGTGGCCGACGAGCGCACCGGGGCAGTGACCGTCGCCAACAAGATCTCCGCCCTCGCGGGCCTCTAGAAGGGACTGCATCACATGGCCAAGCGGGTGGTTCTCGCGTACTCCGGGGGGCTCGACACGAGCGTCGCCGTCAAGTGGATGGGCGAGGAGCTGGGGGTCGAGGTCGTCGCCGTCGCCTGCGACGTCGGCCAGGGCGGCACCGACGCCGAGGGCTACTGGAACATGATCTGCGAGCGGGCGCTGACCGCCGGCGCCGTCGAGGCCGAGGTGGTCGACTGCCGGGAGGAGTACGCGGCGGAGTACTGCGTCCCCGCCCTCAAGGCCAACGCCCTCTACGAGGGGCGCTACCCGTTGGTCTCGTCGCTGTCGCGGCCGGTGATCGTGAAGAAGCTGGTCGAGGCGGCCCGCCGCCACGGCGCCAAGGCGGTGGCCCACGGGTGCACCGGCAAGGGCAACGACCAGGTGCGTTTCGAGGTGTCGACCCGGGCGCTGGCCCCCGACCTCGAGGTGGTGGCCCCCGTGCGGATGTGGGGCCTCACCCGCGAGCAGGCCATCCAGTACGCCGCCCGCTTCGACATCCCGATCACCCAGTCGAAGGAGAAGCTGTACTCGATCGACGACAACCTGTGGGGCCGGGCCATCGAGTGCGGCGAGATGGAGGACCCGTGGGCCGAGCCGCCGGATGGCGTGTGGGAGATGACCAGGGTGCGGGCCACCGAGGAGCGTGAGGTCGTCATCGAGTTCGTCGCCGGCACCCCGATCTCGGTCGACGGCTCGCAGATGAGCCCGGCCGGGATCATCGAGCGGCTCACCGACGTGGTCGGCGCCTACGGCTGGGGCCGCATCGACATGGTGGAGAATCGCCGGGTCGGCATCAAGAGCCGGGAGACCTACGAGGCGCCCGGGGCCCTGGCCCTCATCCTGGCCCACCAGGACCTCGAGTCGATCACCCTCGAGCGGGACATGGCGCACGAGAAGCTGCGCTTCGAGCACCGCTACGCCGAGCTGATCTACGACGGCCTGTGGTTCAGCCCGCTGCGCCAGGCCCTCGACGCCTTTGTCGAGGAGAGCCAGCGCCACGTCACCGGCGAGGTGCGCCTCAAGCTGTCGCCCGGGGTGTGCCGGCCCATCGGCCGCCGCAGCCCGAAGAGCCTCTACGACTACGGCCTGGCCACCTACGACGCCGCCGACTCGTTCCGCCACGACGACGCCGAGGGCTTCGTCCGCCTGTGGGGGCTGAGCGTGCAGACCTGGGCCGCCCGTCAGGGCTGACCGCTAGGTTCGCCGGGCGATGGGCACGCTCTGGCACGGCCGCTTCGAGGGGGGACCCGCCGAGGCGCTGCTCGCCTTTACCGTCAGCCTGCCCTTCGACTGGCGGCTGGCCGCGGTGGACATCGCCGGCTCGCGGGCGCACGTCCGCGGGCTGGCCCGGGCCGGTCTCCTCCCGGCCGGGGAGGAGGAGGCGGTGCTGGCCGCCCTCGACCAGGTGGCCGGTGAGATGGCCGGCGGCTCCTTCGCCTTCCGGGGCACCGACGAGGACGTCCACACCGCCGTCGAGCGCCGCGTCACCGAGCTGGCCGGCGACGCCGGCGCCAAGCTGCACACCGGCCGCAGCCGCAACGACCAGGTGGCCACCGACCTGCGGCTGTGGTGCAAGGGCGCCCTGGTGTCGGTGGCCGGGGCCGCTCTCGACCTGGCCGAGGTCCTGGTCGAGCGGGCCACCGCAGCCGGCGACGCCTACCTGCCGGGTTACACCCACCTCCAGCGGGCCCAGCCCGTCCTGCTGGCCCACCACCTCCTGGCCCATGTCTGGGCGCTGTCGCGCGACGTCGACCGCCTGCTCGACGGCCGGCGCCGGCTCGACGTGTCGCCGCTCGGGGCTGGCGCCCTGGCCGGCACCTCACTGCCCCTCGACCCCGACGCCACCGCCGCCGAGCTCGGCTTCGCCGCCCGCTTCGAGAACAGCCTGGACGCCACCTCCGATCGCGACTTCGTGGCCGAGACCCTCTTCGACCTGGCCCTCCTCGGCGTCCACCTCTCCCGCCTGGGCGAGGAGATCGTGCTGTGGTCCACCGTGGAGTTCGGGTTCCTGCACCTCGACGACGGCTTCGCCACCGGCAGCTCGATGCTGCCCCAGAAGAAGAACCCCGACATCGCCGAGCTGGCCCGGGGCAAGGCCGGCCGCCTCATCGGGTCGCTCACCGGCTTCCTGGCCACCCTGAAGGGCCTGCCCCTGGCCTACAACCGCGACCTGCAGGAGTCGACCGAGCCGCTGTTCGACTCGGTCGACCAGGTCACCCTCGGGCTCGTCGCCCTCGGCGGGCTGATCCGCACCGCCACCTTCGACGTCGAGCGCATGGCCGCCGCCGCCGACGATCCCTCGGCTGCGGCCGTCGACCTGGCCGAGCACCTCGTGCGGGGCGGCACCCCCTTCCGGGCCGCCCACGCCGTGGTCGGCGCCCTGGTCCGGGCCGCCCTGTCCGGTGAGGGCTCGCTCGCCGAGCTGGTGGCCTCCCACCCCGACCTGGGGCCGGAGGCCGCCGCCCTCCTGCGGCCGGGCGTCCCGGTCACCAACCGCACCAGCCCGGGCGGCGCCGGCCCCGGACCCGTCGCCGTGCAGCTCGAGCGGGCCCACAGGCGCCTGGCCTCCGACCGGGCTCGGGTCGAGGCGGCCGGCGGCACCGGCTGAAGACCGTGGCCCCGGTCCCGGCCGTCCTGGTGGCCCGCGATCCCCGCCTGGTGGCCCCCGACCTGCTCGGGCTCGTCCTACGCCACGGCTCGCGGTCGGGTCGGATTGTGGAGGTCGAGGCCTACTGCGGCGCCGAGGACCCCGCCGCCCACACCTTCAGGGGCCGCACGGCCCGCAACGCCACCATGTTCGGCCCGGCCGGGCGGCTCTATGTCTACCGCTCCTACGGCCTGCACTGGTGCGCCAACGTGGTCTGCGGGGACGAGGGGGAAGGCGTCGCCGTCCTGCTGCGGGCCCTCCAGCCCCTCAC
>JBBPYZ010000122.1:0-6676 GCA_038199465.1 Acidimicrobiales bacterium
AGGTTCGACCCATGTCGTCGGTGCTGTTCCGGGCGGCGCCGCCAGCGGTCGACGCCATCATCCACGAGCGGCACCGCACCGGCGTCGACCGCTTCGACGAGGTCTGGGACGGTGTGTACGTCGTGAACCCACCGCCGTCGTTCCGCCACTCGACCGTCGCCGGCCTCATCGTCGACCTCCTCCGCCCCCACGCCGAGGTCCTGGGCCTGGTGGTACGGCGCGAGGTCGGCCTCGGTCGGCACGACGACCACCGGATCCCTGACGTCGTGGTGGCCCGGATCGCCGATCTCGACCAGCACGAGCACTACCTCCTCACTGCGGCCATCGTTGTCGAGGTGCTGTCGCCCGGCGAGCGGATCGACAAGCGGGCCTTCTACGGCTCCTGCGGCGTCGCCGAGGTGATCCTGGTCGACCCGGCGTCCGGAACCGTGGAGTGGTTCGCCCTCACCTCGGGCACCACCCGTTACGAAGCGGTCGAAGCGAGCGCCATCTTCCCGCTCGGTCCCACGGCGGTCGCTGCGCTGCTCGACCTCTGACCGCCGGTCGCCGCCCCAGCGCCGCGTCGCTCCTCGGCGTCCAGCTCTCCAGCCTGAGGGTGACCGGCTGCGGCCCGGAGGGTCGTACGCTTCGGTTCGTGACCAGCACCGTCGCCCCGGCCGGGCGGGCCCGGCGGCGTGGGCTGTGGAGCACCACCATCGGCAAGAAGCTGCTGGTGGCGGTCACCGGGATCGGCTGGATCGGGTTCGTGGTCGTCCACATGATCGGGAACCTGAAGCTGTTCCTCGGGCCCGAGGGCCACGGCGACAACCGGCCCGCCCTCAACGTCTACGGCGAGTGGCTGCGCGAGCTGGGCACCCCGGCGCTGCCCCGCACCGTGCTGCTCTGGCTGCTGCGCTTCGGGCTGCTCACCATGTTCATCGTCCACGTGGTGCTGGTGGCCGTGCTGGCCCGACGCAACCGGGCCGCCCGCCCCCACCGCTACGTCAAGACCGCCCACGTCCAGGCCAACCCGGCCTCGCTGATGATGAAGTGGGGCGGGGTCACCATCGGGGCCTTCCTGATCTTCCACCTGGCCCAGCTCACCTGGGGGGTGTCCCCCGACATCGAGTTCCGACGGGGGGAGCCCTACGCCAACCTCACCCAGGCCTTCTTCCACCGGCCGTGGATGGGGGCGCTCTACCTGGTGGCCATGGTGGCCCTGGCCGGCCACCTGTACCACGGCATCTACTCGACGGCCCAGACCCTGGGCCTCAACCGACAGCGCCGGGAGCGGCTGATCCGCGGCATCGCCACCACCGTCGCCGCGCTCACCGTGGGCGGCAACATCCTCATCATCGTCGGGGCCACGCTCATCAAGAACCCGGGCTACTGAGATGAGCCTCGACAGCCCGCCCCGCACCCGCTGGCGCGAGTCCGACGACGCCACGATGCTGGCCAGCGGCGCCCCCACCGGGCCCATCGCCCAGCGGTGGGAAGAGCACAAGTTCCGCCTGCGCCTGGTGAACCCGGCCAACCGCCGCCGCTACCGGGTGATCGTGGTGGGCGCGGGCCTGGCCGGCGGGGCGGCGGCCGCCAGCCTCGGCGAGCTGGGCTACAACGTCGACGTCTTCTGCTACCAGGACTCGCCCCGGCGGGCCCACTCGATCGCCGCCCAAGGCGGGATCAACGCGGCGAAGAACTACCGCAACGACGGCGACAGCGTGCACCGGCTGTTCTACGACACGGTGAAGGGCGGCGACTTCCGGGCCCGGGAGTCGAACGTGCACCGCCTGGCCGAGGTGTCGGTGGACATCATCGACCAGTGCGTGGCCCAGGGCGTTCCCTTCGCCCGTGAGTACGGCGGGCTGCTCGACAACCGGTCCTTCGGCGGCGCCCAGGTCTCCCGCACCTTCTACGCCCGGGGCCAGACCGGCCAGCAGCTGCTGCTCGGCGCCTACCAGGCCCTGGAGCGCCAGGTCCAGGCCGGCACGGTGACGGTGCACGCCCGCCACGAGATGGTCGAGCTGGTCACCGTCGACGGGGTGGCCAAGGGCATCGTCACCCGCGACATGATCGACGGCACCATCGAGCGGTGGGCGGCCGACGTGGTCATCCTGGCCACCGGCGGCTACGGCAACGTCTTCTACCTGTCGACCAACGCCAAGGGCTGCAACGCCACGGCCATCTGGCGGGCGCACAAGAAGGGTGCCTTCTTCGCCAACCCGTGCTTCACCCAGATCCACCCCACCTGCATCCCGGTCAGCGGCGACCACCAGAGCAAGCTGACGCTGATGTCGGAGTCGCTGCGCAA
Organism: Acidimicrobiales bacterium; assembly: GCA_038199465.1. Taxonomy (GTDB): domain Bacteria; phylum Actinomycetota; class Acidimicrobiia; order Acidimicrobiales; family JAUJNH01; genus JAUJNH01. Next base: position 2,291 of record JBBPYZ010000122.1, read on the forward strand.
CGACGGCCGCATCTGGGTGCCCGTGAAGGCCGGCGACACCCGGCCCCCCGACCAGATCCCGGAGACCGAGCGCGACCACTTCCTGGAGCGCAAGTACCCGAGCTACGGCAACCTGGTGCCTCGCGACGTCGCCTCGCGCAACGCCAAGGAGGTGTGCGACGAGGGCCGGGGCGTCGGCCCGTCGGGCCTGGGGGTGTACCTCGACTTCTCCGAGGCGGTGGAGCGCCTGGGGGCGGCCACCATCAAGGAGCGCTACGGGAACCTGTTCGAGATGTACGAGCGCATCACCGACGACGACCCCTACACCGTCCCCATGCGCATCTTCCCGGCCATCCACTACACGATGGGCGGCCTGTGGGTCGACTACAACCTGCAGTCCACCATCCCCGGGCTGTTCGTGGCCGGCGAGGCCAACTTCTCTGACCACGGCGCCAACCGCCTGGGGGCCTCGGCGCTGATGCAGGGCCTGGCCGACGGCTACTTCGTGCTGCCCGCCACCATCAGCGACTACCTGGCCGGCCAGCCCATGGGCCAGACGCCATCCACCGACGGGCCGGCCTTTGCCGAGGCCGAGGCCGCCGTGCGCAGCCGGATCGACGCCCTGCTGGCCGTCGACGGCAGCCGCACCGTGGACCAGTTCCACCGCGAGCTCGGCCTCCTGCTGTGGGACCGGTGCGGCATGGCCCGGGACGAGGCCGGCCTCACCGCCGCGCTCGACCGGCTGCCCGGGCTGCGGGAGGAGTTCTGGCGAGACGTGAAGGTGCCGGGGACACCGACGATGTTGAACCAGGGCCTGGAGAAGGCCCAGCGCGTGGCCGACTTCCTCGAGCTGGGCGAGCTCATGTGCCTCGACGCCCTCCATCGCACCGAGTCGTGCGGCGGCCACTTCCGCCGGGAGAGCCAGACCGACGACGGCGAGGCCAGGCGCGACGACGAGCACTTCAGCTACGTCGCCGCCTGGGAGCACGGCGGCGACCCGAGCAGCCCGGTCCTGCACAAGGAACCCCTCACCTTCGAGCACGTCCACCCCACCCAGCGCAGCTACCAGTGAGCGGTTCCAACTCCATGAACCTCACGCTGAAGGTGTGGCGCCAGGCCGACCGCCACGCCAAGGGCCGGATGGTCACCTACGAGGCCACTGACGTCTCGCCCGACATGTCCTTCCTCGAGATGCTGGACGTGGTCAACGAGCGCCTCATCCTGGCCGGGGACGACCCCATCGCCTTTGACCACGACTGCCGGGAGGGCATCTGCGGGTCGTGCGACCTGATGCTCAACGGCTACGCCCACGGCCCCCGCCGGGCCACCACGGTCTGCCAGCTCCACATGCGCACCTACGCCGACGGAGACACCATCGTCATCGAGCCGTGGCGGGCGGCGGCCTTCCCCGTCCTGAAGGACCTCATCGTCGACCGGGGCGCCCTCGACCGGATCGTCGCCGCCGGCGGCTTCATCTCGGTGCCGACCGGCAGCCCCCAGGACGCCAACGCCCTGCCGGTGGCCAAGTCCGACGCCGAGCGGGCCATGGATGCCGCCGCCTGCATCGGCTGCGGGGCCTGCGTGGCCGCCTGCCCCAACGGCTCGGCCTCGCTGTTCACCGGGGCCAAGCTGACCCACCTCGGGTCGCTGCCCCAGGGTCAGCCCGAGCGCCACCGCCGGGCCCTGGCCATGGTCGAGCAGATGGACGCCGAGGGCTTCGGCGGCTGCACGAACATCGGCGAGTGCTCGGCGGCCTGCCCGAAGGAGATCCCGATGGACGTGATCGCCCAGATGAACGCAGACCTCCGACGGGCCTCGCTCCGCCCGCGCTAGGTGATGCGCCGAAGGCCTTACCAGCCCCCGCGGCCGCCCAGCCTCTCGCTGTGGGAGGTCTCCCGTCGCTCCTCCATCGAGGAGCCGCCCTCAGGGGCGTTGCCGGCGGTCTCCCAACCGTCGGGAACACCGCCGTGGGGGGCGGCGAGGGCCCGCAGCTCCTCCTGCACGGCGCGCACCGACTCGTAGCTGGCCACCATGGTCTTGGAGCAGTAGCAGGTCCACTCGCCCGCCTCCTCGTCCCAGGTGACCTCGGTGTCGAAGCCGGCCTCGAGGGCGTCCTCGGCCACGTCGTCGGCTGCCGCCTCGTCGGGGACGAGGACGGCGAAGTCGACGTCCATCTCCTCGTCGAGGTTGGAGCCGGCTGCGACCACCTGGAAGAGGGCGTCCCCGTCGGCGTCGTCGGGGAAGCGGCGGTAGTTGCTCTTACCGTACAGGGGAGATCGTCCGCGTATCACAGGCGCGGACTCTAGTCCTAACCACCCACCGCAGGTGCAACTTCTTCGCTGGCCAGCAGCGAGGTGAGCTTGGTCTGCACGGCGGCGTCGCCCTCGATGTGCACGTTGGGCAGGATCTTGTTGAGCCAGCCCGGCATCCACCAGTTGGCGTCGCCCAGCAGCTCCATGGTGGCGGGCACCAGGACCATGCGCACGATGGTCGCATCGACCAGCACGGCGGTGGTCAGTCCGAGCCCGATCTGCTTGATGAAGACGTTGGGGTCGAAGATGAAGACCCCGAAGACGAAGATCATGATGGCGGCCGCCGCGGTGATGACCCGGGCCGTCTTGGCCAGGCCGTCGGCCACCGCGGCGGCGTTGTCGCCGCTGCGCAGGTACTCCTCCCGGATGCGGCTGAGCAGGAAGACCTCGTAGTCCATCGACAGGCCGAAGAGGATGGCGAACATGATCATCGGGATGAACGCGGGGATCGGTGTCTCGGGGATGTTGAGGAGGTCGCCGAGCCAGCTGCCCTGGACGGCGTAGGACATCACCCCGGAGGCCGCGGCGATGGACAGCAGGTTCATCACGCCCGCCTTTAGGGCCACCAGCGGCGAGCGGAAGACGGTCGTGAGCAGGAGGAACGACAGGAGGACCACGGCCCCGATGAACAGGGGGAGGCGCTTGGTGATGTAGCTGCTCTGGTCGATGGAGATGGCCGTGAACCCGCCGACCAGGGCCTCGCCTCCCGTGGAGCTGAGGGCCGGGGGGATCACGTCCGAACGCAGCCGCTCGACCAGCTGGTCGGTGCTCTTGTCCTGGGGCTTTCCGGTGGGGAACACGTTGATGATGGCGGTGTCACCGGCCGGGTTGGGGATCACCGGCGAGACGGCGGCCACGCCTTCGGCGCCCTTCAGCTGCTCGCTGACGGCCTGGAAGGTGCCCGACCGATCCCTGGCCCCCTGGGCGTCGACGACCACCAGCAGGGGGCCGTTGAACCCGGGCCCGAAGCCGGTGGAGAGCAGGTCGTAGGCCTGGCGGGAGGTCTCCTCCTTCGGGTTGTTGCCCTCGTCGGGGAAGCCGAAGCGCAGCGACAGGACCGGCGAGGTGATGATCAAAAGGACGAGGGCGGCGCCCACGAAGGCGGCCCAGGGCCGGCGCTGCACGACCCGGCTCCAGCGGTACCAGAAGGCCCGCTCCCCCTGGGCCGCGGCCCGACCGGTGAAGGGCACCCGGAGGCGGTCGATGTTGGTGCCGACGAAGCCGAGGATCGCCGGGAGCAGGGTGAGGGAGGCGCCGAGCATGACGAGCACGGCCAGGACAGCCGACCCGGCGACGCCCTGGAGGTAGCCGAGGCCCATGGTGAGCATGCCCACCAGCGAGATGACCACGGTGCCGCCGGCGAACAGGACGGCCCGGCCGGCGGTGCCCATGGCCGTGATGACGGCCTCGCGGGGCTGGAGCCCGTCGCCGAGGGACTGGCGGTAGCGGGTGATGATGAACAGGGCGTAGTCGATGCCGACGCCGAGGCCGATCATCCCGGCCACCGTGGGGGCCCAGTCGGGCGTCTCGAGGAAGCGGGAGGCGATCCCGCCAAGGGTGGCGCCAATCCCCAGGCCGAACAGGGCGGTGATGAGCGGCAGGCCCATGGCCAGGGCCGAGCCGAAGGCCAGGAGCAGGATGAAGGCGGCGAAGATCAGGCCGATGAACTCCGACCCGAGGGCGGCCTCGGCCACCAGCGTGGTGACCTGCAGCTCGAGGCCGCCGGCCTTCTGACCGGGCTCGACCGCCTCGAGGAAGTCCTTCGGGTAGGTAGGGCTGTCGCTCAGCAGCTTGTCGTAGGTCTGATCGAAGTCGACCTCGGCGTAGGCGACGCGGCCGTCGGCCGAGACCTGGGACGCCCCCTCGGGGCTGAACGGGCTGGTGACCCCGGTGACGTGGGGTTGGCTGGCCGCGGTGGCGATGGCGTCGTCGGCGGCGGCGCGGGCGGCGGGAGCGTTGAGGTCGCCGGCGAAGACCAGCTTCACCGAGTCGCCCTGGCGGGCCGGGAAGCGCTCGCCCAGCAGCTCGTAGGCCCGGGTCGACTCGGCCCCCGGCGTTTGGTAGTTGGCCCGGTTCTCGGCGGGCAGGGCCGTGC
>JBBPYZ010000123.1:0-9607 GCA_038199465.1 Acidimicrobiales bacterium
CCTCGACATCGCCGCCGGCCGCACACCGTCGGCGGCACTGGCCGTCGGTGCCCTGGTGGCCGCCGCCGGGGGGCTGAGCCTGGTCGACCGGGCTGAGGGCGGCCAGCGGCTGGACCTCCCCCTCGGGGCCTGGCCGGCGGCCGCCCTCGCCGCCGTCACCCTCGTCGTGCCCGGCAGCATCGGGTGGATGGGCAACGCGGTGCCCCACTGGCCGGCCGGCGTCGGCTTCGCCGCCCTCGGTGCCGCCCTCGCCATCGTGGCCACCGGCCGGTCCCGCAGCGGCGGCGGGCCGCCCGGAGCCGCCCGCACCGAAGCGGCCGTCGCCGCCGTGCCACCGCTCGCGGCAACCCTCGGGTCCGGCCCGCCGGCCGACCAGCGGCTGCGGGGCCGCCGCGCCCGCCGCTTCGGCCGCAAGCGGCGTTGAACCTTCCCCCCCCGGCGGAAGCTGTCGTCCACCTCAACGTCGTTGCCGAGCGCTCTTGCCGACGAACCTCAGGCGGAGTCATCTAGGAGTGTGCTGAAGTAGAGCGAGGCGGCTGCGCCCGCGACGGCCTGACCTGCGACGACGCCAGGATTCGCGGCAGTCGAGCCGAGTATTTCAGCGTGCTCCTCGGCGACCGGTCTGGCGCAACCAGGCCAACACGCTCGCCCGCACCGGACGGATCCGACGACCAGTCACCCAGCGCGTCGGTGTCGAGATGAGCAAGTTCACCCACAGGCACCCGGGTCGCCCCTTGCCGGCCAGCCTTGACAAGGGTTCTACGCTGCAACTGTGGAGACGAGGCAGGGGCAGGGTGAGGTCTCTGCGCATGACATCGCAGACGTGTTGCGAGCACGAGTGCGCGGTGCTGGCGTGGGTCAGGTGCACAAGTGGTTGTACTACTGCCAGGGCTGGCACCTGGCGCTGACCGGTCGCCCACTCTTCACCGAACGCATCGAGGCGTGGGCGAACGGTCCCGTCGTGGCGTCGGTGTGGCGGGACGAACCGCAGGATGTTCGCCACGAGGCCCGGCCCCTCGGAGGGGAAGCTGTTGTCATCGTCGATTTCGTCGTGGAGCGCTATGGCCGATTGACCGGAAAGCAGATGATCCGCCTCACCCACACCGAGCAGCCATGGTTGGAGGCCAGCGAGGCGGGCTGGAACGATGAGGAGATCACCATGGATAGCCTCAAGAGGTTCTTCGCAGATGATGAGGAGCAGCTGGCGCCGCTCAGGACAATGGCGCGCGCCGCCCGGTACGCAGCCACCGAACCCGGACAAGCTCTGCTGCGCGTGCTGGATCAGGACATGGAGCGGACGCCGCAGGAGATCCTGAACGCTGACGAGCTGGCGGAGCGCTACGGCATCGCTCGGTGACCTGGAGGTTCGCCGACCCTTCCGTGGCCATCGACCCACAACCACGCATAGACGATACGCTATAGTACCTGAATGGGCTCGACCTTGGCAGGAGACCTCCTGCGAGAAGCCCGTACGCGCGCCGGGCTCACCCAGGAGGGGCTCGCGGAGCGGGCCGGCCTGCGGCAGAGCGTCATCAGTGTGTACGAGTCCGGACGGCGCCAACCCTCCTTGCCGACCCTCGCGGCGATGGTCGCCGCAACCGGCTACACCCTCGACGTACGCCTCACGCGCCCACAGTCGCCGCTGAGCCGCCTGAACGGCCCGCTCGGCCGTCGTCTCCGCCAGCGCCGCGCGGCGTTGCTCGCCCTGACTACTGAGCGCGGCGTGCGTGTCATCGGTGTGTTCGGGAGCGTGGCCCGCGGTCAGGAACGTCCGGACAGCGACGTCGACCTGCTCGTTGAGCTGCCGGTAGGGATGGGGCTGCTCGGCCTGGGTCGGCTCCAGCAGGCCGTCGAAGAGCTCCTTGGGGCCTCGGTCGACCTCGTGCCCGCGACAGACCTCAAGCCAGGCGTCCGACCCAACATCGAAGCCGATCTGGTCTGCCTGTGAGCTCCCGACGGACGACTAGGCGGTAGCGTTGCCGCACCGCCGGCAGCCCACCAGGGGCGCTGGACGGGAGGAGACCACCATGGGCAAGCTCACCGTCCCTGGCGTCCGGGCCCGCAAGGCGTCCCGCGACCGGAGCGCACCGCTGGTGATGGTCACGGCCTACGACGCCCCGGGCGCCCGTACCGCCGACGCCGCTGGCGTCGACCTGCTGCTGGTCGGCGACAGCGTGGCCATGGTCGTCCTGGGCCACGACGACACCCTCTCGGTCACCGTCGAGGAGATGGCCCACCACACCCGGGCCGTGCGCCGGGCCTCGCCGCAGGCGCTGGTGGTGGCCGACCTGCCCTGGCTCAGCTACCACCTGTCGGTCGAGGACACCATCGGCAACGCCGCAGTGCTGATCCGGGCCGGGGCCCAGGCCGTCAAGCTCGAGGGCGGGGCGAAGCGGGCCCGGATGGTCGAGGCGCTGGTCGACGCCGAGATCCCCGTCATGGGCCACCTCGGCCTCACCCCCCAGTCGGTGCACACCATGGGCGGCTTCCGGGTCCAGGCCAGGACGGCCGACGCGGCCCGGGCTTTGGTCGACGACGCCCTGGCCATCCAGGCCGCCGGCGCCTTTGCCGTGGTGCTCGAAGGGGTCCCCGACGCCGTCGCCCGCCTGGTCACCGACGCCCTCGAGGTGCCCACCATCGGCATCGGCGCCGGCCCGTGGTGCGACGGCCAGGTGCTGGTGTACCACGACGTGCTGGGCCTGGAGGACCGCATCGTCCCCACCTTCGTCCGCCGCTACGCCGACCTGAAGGGCGCCGGCGTCGACGCCCTCATCACCTTTGCCGCCGACGTCCGCGCCGGCCGCTTCCCCAACGCCGACGAGAGCTACCACCTCAAGCCCGAGGAGGCGGCCGCCCTCGGCCTTGATGGCCCCGTCCAGGGCTTCCCCGCTCCCGACTTCGGCGGCGGCCTGCACGCCTGAGACCGGCACCTGACACCCATCGAACCACATGGCTGTCGTACCAGTTTGCTGCAACTTTCCTCCAAAGTTGGCGCAATCTTGGCGAACCTCTGCTACAACAGCCTGATGAACCGGCCAGACGCTGGGGGTGGGGCTCCTGAAGGTTCCTGAGCGGCCGCCTCGTTGGGAAGACCTCTTGATGGGACTCCCCAACCTCGACGTTGTACGCGTGCTGTCATCGAGCGGCCCGGTCGATGACCAGGGGCGCTATCTGCACTGGGACGACCTGCGCAACCGGACGCCTCCGTCTGACCTCAGCCTCGAACACTGGTGGATGGGGTTGAAGTTCGCCCGGAGCGCCATCGCCCGGGATCTCCCGCTCTCCTCGGCCGACGGCTCGCCGTTCCGGTTCTCCAACGTCGACCTCATTCAGGAGGTCGTACACCGGATCGACCAGCAGGCCAGTGGTCAGATCCTCTCGGACGGCGTCCTGTCCGGCCTCCGGTCGAGCAACCGCTACCTGTTCTCGTCGTTGGTGGAGGAGGCGATCACCTCAAGTCAGCTCGAGGGAGCGAGCACCACCCGCCAGGTCGCCAAGCAGCTCCTGGCGACCGGACGGCGCCCCCGGGACCGCAGCGAGCAGATGATCGTCAACAACTACCAGGCGATGCTGTACGCCCAGGAGCTCGCCGCCCGGCCGTTGTCCGGGACGGACGTGCTCGACCTCCACCGCCTCGTGAGCGACGGGGCGCTCGACGATCCGAAGGATGCGGGCCGCCTCCAACTGCCGGGGGAGCCACGGATCGCCGTCTACTGGCACGATCAGACCTTGCTGCACCAGCCCCCTCCCGCTGCGGAGCTCGGAGGGCGCCTCGAGGCCATGTGCCGCTTTGCCAACGGAGAGGGGTCCCAAGGCTTCATCCATCCTGTGGTCCGCGCCATCATCCTCCACTTCTGGCTCGCGCACGACCACCCCTTCGTCGACGGGAACGGGCGCACGGCTCGTGCCCTCTTCTACTGGGCCATGCTCCACGACGGGTACTGGCTTACGCGGTACCTGACCATCTCGAGCATCCTGCGGCAGGCCCCTGCCCAGTACGCCCGGTCGTTCCTGCTGACCCAGACCGACGGGAACGACCTCACGTACTTCGTGATCTACCACCTGCGCGTCATCGAGAGGGCCATCAGCAGCCTCCACGCCTACCTGGCCCGCAAGGCCGCCGAGGACCGTGAGCTGCAGGTGCTGCTGCACGGGTCGGGCCACCTCAACCACCGCCAGCTGGCTGTGCTCCAGGACGCGCTGCACGACGTCAGTGAGCCTTTCACGGTCGCGGCCCAGGCTCGGCGCCACCGGGTCTCGCTCGAGGCCGCTCGGGGGGATCTCCTGGGGCTCGAGAAGCTCAACCTCGTGACCAGGCAGCGGGTCGGGAAGAAGTTCGTCTTCCGTGCTGTGCCCGACCTCCCCAGCCGCCTGCGCGCCCTCAGCACCCAGTGACCTGCAGCGCTGAGCACCTGGCAGCTGACGATCAGGGCGGGATCCGGCTCAGTAGGTCAGCGGGTCGTGCACGGCCAGAGCGAGCAGGTCGTCCCGAAGGGTTTCGGCGAGCGCGACCCCAGCCGCGACGTCGTCCTCACCCAGGATGGCCTGCAGATGGTGGTCCCACGTGTTGGCCAGGGCCGCTGCGTACCGCTGGGTGACGGCTCTACCATCGCCGTCACCCCATCGGCTGGCGGTCAACTCGAAGCACTCGGTCAGGATGAAGTACCGAGCGTCGGCCTTCATAGACCCGAGGGACCGGCTCCGCTAGTTCCTCGTAGCGCCAGCCGCCGACGCCGGTGAAGCCCGAGTCAGCTTGCTGTTGCAGCTCGTGCAAGGTCGTCACCAACGCGCGGGATGCCCAGGTCGCGGTAGGTCAGCATCGGGGTGTAGGGGATGCCCTGGGCGGCGAAGAAGTGTGCTGCGGCGTCGCTTCGGTCGACGAGGGTGGTGGCGAACACGACCTCGGCGCCTGCGTCGACGGCATGCCGGTACGCCTGCTGGATCGAGCCGCCCTTCGTGACAATGTCGTCGACGAGCATCACGCGCATCCCTGGTTCGATGCGGGCGCCCTCGATCCACAGGTTGGTGCCGCGACCCTTCGGCTCCTTGCGAATCAGGAACCACTTGACGCGCGCCGCGTGCGCTACCGCGAAGGTGAACGGAGCGGCTCCCAGCACGAGGCCGCCGACCGCGTCGAACTCGACGCCGGCGTTCTCCGCGGCGGCGAACATGGCCGCGCCGACGATGTCGAGGTCTTCCGGTGAGGCGACAGCGTGCTTGCCGTCGATGAAGACGTCGCTCCAGTCACCACCGGCGAGCTGCACAGGCTCTGGCAGGTGCTGGAGCACGCTCGGGTGAGTGACGATGTCGTGGAGGCGCTGACGGTACGGAGACACGAGGGAGCAAGCATGTTCGTCACTCATCAGCACGTCCAATCGTGTCACCGTGTTGGCCTCCCTATCGCGCGGTCTACCGCGCGCCATTGAACCACATCCTTGTACTTTGGTTCAATGATATCGTGACCCTCGATGATCCAGCCGCGCGGTCTGACGCGCGACTGTCGGTCGACGCACGGGACGCACTCGGGCTGCGTGTTCGGCAGCTCTGTGACGGCCGGTTCAGTCAGCGGGGTCTGGCGACGACGTCCGACGAGCCCTGACTGGCCGCGCTCCGCCGCTTGCCGCGTCCCTTGGCTTATGTCAGTGGAGACGATGGGGCTCGAACCCACGACCCCCGCCTTGCAAAGGCGGTGCTCTAGCCAGCTGAGCTACGTCCCCGGGGTGGCGCCACACTAGCGACCTGGTGGCCGTCGGCCCCGGTGGAATGGGCTAGGCAGGGCGGGTGCTCGTCCTGGCTGTGACGTTCCTGGTCACGCTGGTCCTCGGCGCTGCCGTCGGGGCGGCCGCCCTGCGCTGGCCCCACGCCGACCCGGCCGCCCCGGCCGGCGCAGGGGTGGCCGCCGAGGTGGCCGAGCACCCGGAGGCGGCCGACGGGGTCGGCCGGGACCTCGACCCGCGGCGGACCACCGTCCTCGGTCTCAGCGCCGCCGCGCTGGCCGTGGTGCTGGGCGGGGCCGCCGTCGGCCTGCTGTTCCTGCTTGTGCGCAGCCGGGCCGGCTTCAGCGTCATCGACCTCGGGCCAGCCCGTTGGGCCGACCGCCAGGCCACCCCGGCCTCGACCTCGGTGCTGCGGGTCCTCACCTACCTCGGCTCGACGGTGGTCGTCCTGCCGCTCGTCGTCGTGGTCGGCCTGGTCGAAGGCCGCCGGCTGGCCAGCGGGGCGATCGTCTGGTTCCTGCTGCTGGTGGAGGGTGGCCAGCTGGCTCTGGGCAACCTGATCAAGGTCGTCGTCGACCGGGCCCGGCCGGACATCCACCCCCTTGCCGGGTTCTCCGCCGCCTCGTTCCCCTCCGGCCACACCGCCACCGCCGCCGCCAGCTTCGCCGCGCTCGCATTGCTGGTCGGGCGGCGCCGTTCTGCGGTGACGCGGGCGGCGCTGGCCGCCGCCGCCGCCGGCCTGACCGCCCTGGTCGCCTGCACCCGGGTGCTGCTCGGCGTCCACTGGACGACCGACGTGCTGGCCGGAGCGAGCCTGGGGTGGGGGTGGGCGGCGCTGTGCTCGATCGCCTTTGGCGGCCGCCTCCTGCGCTTCGGTGCCCCCGTGGAGCAGGGCGTGGCTGAGGCTGGTGGCCCCCGCTGAGGTGTCGGAGGTCGCCCCGGGATCCCCGGGGGGCAGGCCGACGCGGCGGTCCTGCCCGTTGTCTGACGTTACCCGGCTGGGTTCGCCGTCACGCCCGCCGGGTACGGCCGGCGGATGGGAAAGCCCGTGGTTCGGCGCGATGCCCCGGTCGGTGCCGGCCGCGATGGCCGTTGGGCGTGGCAGCTGGACGAGGACGAGACCGACGAGGACGCGACCGACGGTGACCATGCCCCGGCCGGCGACGGTGGCGAGCCGAGGCCGAGGCCGGGGTCCTCGGGCACCGGCTCCGAGACGGCCGACCCTCGGCAGGTCGCCCGGTCCGAAGGTGCTGCCCGCGGCCGCTTCGCCACCTCGCCCATCGGGCTGCCCACGGCGGGGTGGAAGGACGTGGTGCGACGGACGCTCCAGGAGGTGAAGGCCGACAACGTGCCGATCACCGCCGCCGGGGTGGCCTTCTACGGGATGCTGGCCCTGGTGCCGGCCCTGGTGGCCATCGTGTCGGTGTACGGCCTGGCCACCTCGCCCGAGGCGTCGGCCCGCCAGGTCGAGGGCTTCACCTCGGCCCTGCCCGGCGAGGCGGCCCGCCTCCTGGTCGACCAGATCCGCTCCATCACCGGGCAGCCCTCCAGCGGCCTCGGGGTGAAGCTGGCCCTGTCCCTGGCCGGGCTCCTGTGGACGGCCTCGAGCGGGACCTCAGCCCTCATCCGGGGGCTCGGCATCGCCTACGACGAACCCGAGGGGCGGGGCTTCGTCAAGCTGCGGTCCCGGGCGCTCCTCCTCACCGTGGCCGCGGTGATCGGCGCCGTCGTCGTCCTCGGCCTCACCGTGGCCCTGCCCGCCGTCCTCGACGTCGCCGACCTGGGCTCGGTGGGCACGACGATCGGCCTGGTGCTGCGCTGGCCCGTCCTCGGGGTCCTCTTCATCCTCGGGCTCTCCACGGTGTACCGCTACGGGCCCGACCGCGACCAGGCCAAGTGGCGCTGGGTGTCGCCCGGTGCCCTGGTGGCCACGGTCCTGTGGGTCCTTGGCACCGGGCTCTTCGGCTTCTACGCCGGCCGCTTCGCCAGCTACAACGAGACCTACGGCACCCTGTCCGGTGCCATCGTCCTGCTGCTGTGGCTCTACCTCACCTCGCTGGTCATCCTGCTCGGCGCCGAGCTGAACTCCGAGCTGGAGCGCCAGACGCTGAAGGACTCGACGGTGGGCCGCCCGGGGGACCTGGGCGAGCGCAAGGCCCAGAGCGCCGACACCGTCGGGGCGGCGGCGTCCTCCCGCTCAGGTGGGGGCTCTCGTGGCCTCGGGCGGTGACGGAGGCTCGGCCTCGGGGTCGCCGCCGCGGAGGCTTCCGGCCACGGCCACGGCGACGGCGGTGAGGGGGACGGCGAGGAACGTGCCGGCGATGCCGGCCAGGGCGGCGCCGGTGGCGATCGACAGGAGGATGGCCAGGGGGTGCAGTTGCACCGACCGGCCGTAGATGAACGGGCCCAGCAGGTCGTTGTCAAGCTGCTGCAGGACCAGGGCCACCACGGCGATGATCACCGCCTCCTTCGGGCCGGCGGTCACCAGCGTCACCAGCACCGCCACCACCCCGGCGAAGAGCGCACCGATCACGGGGACGAAGGCGGCGAGGAAGGTGATCAGCAGCACGGGGACGGCCAACCGCCCGCCGACCAGGACGATGGCGATGGCCATGACCACCCCCTCCAGGGCGCCGAGGGCGGCGGCACCCCGCAGGTAACCCCCGAGGGCCCGCCGAGCGGCCCGGCCCGCCCGCTTGGCCCGGTCGCGGTGGGCCTCGGGCAGGCGGCGCAGGGCCACCTCCTCCAGCAGGGGCCCGTCCTTGACCAGGAAGAACGAGACCACGAGGGCGAGGAGGGTGCCGGCCAGCACCTCGACGAAGACCACGGCGGGGGCGATCAGGCCGGGGCTGCCCTGCTTCAGCGTCTCTGCGGCCTGCTGCCGGTACTGGTCGATCTGGGACTGCTCCAGGCCGAGGGGCCCCTCGACCAGCCACCGCTGCACGTCGTCGACGCCCCTGGTGAGGGTGGGGCCCAGCTCCTTCGCCTCGCCGGCCACCCGCTGGGCCACCAGGGTGCCCATGCCGCCGAGCAGGGCGAAAAAGGCGAGGAAGGTGAGGGCGGTGGCCAGCCCCCCCGGCAGGCCCCGCTGCTGGAGGAACCGGGCCGGCGGGCGCAGCGCGGTGGCCAGGAGGAGGGCGGCGAACAGGGGCAGCACCACCACCCGCAGCCGGGCCAGCAGAAGGACCGTGGCCAGGATGGCGGCCCCCACCACCAGGAGGCGCCAGGACCAGGCGGCGGCGGTGTCGAGCGATCGGGGAGGAGGGGCCACGACCGCAGGCCTACCCCGCCGGGACCGGGACCGATCGGCTCAGGGCGACGCCGGGCGGGAGAGGTCGTCGACCAGGATCAGCGGCACCGGCCCGACTGGGCCCGGCCGCGGCCGGTGGCGCCGGCCGGTGGCGGCGTAGGTCACCAGGAACGCGGCGGTGCCGACCAGCACGATGGTGGCCCCCGAGGACACATCGGCGAAGTAGCTGACGTACATGCCGACGCCGCCGGCCACCGCCCCGATGAGCGTCGACAGCCACAGCATGGTGCTGAACGAGCTGGTCAGCATCCGGGCCACCACGGCGGGGATGACCAGCGTGGCCGCGATCAGGGTGACGCCCAGCACGTTCATGCAGGCCAGGATGGCGGCGGCCAGCAGCACCATCAGCAGGGTCTCGGCCTGCCAGGTGCTGACCCCCGATGCCTGGGCCACCTCGGGGTCGAAGGTGGTGAACAGCAGGGCCCGGTAGCGCAGGAACACCGCGGCGGCCACCAGCACACAGGCCCCGACCACGACCACGACGTCGGTGGGCGACACCCCCAGGATCGAGCCGAACAGCAGGGCGTCGGTGCTCTTGCCCGACTGGGGCAGGCGGTTCTTCAGGGCGATCCCGAGGGCG
>JBBPYZ010000124.1:0-18453 GCA_038199465.1 Acidimicrobiales bacterium
CCGGCGCTCCTTCAGGATGCGCTCGCGCAGCTGGTCGGCGCCCATGGTCTGCACCAGCCACTTCATCCGGGCCCGCAGCTTGTTGTCGCGGTTGCCGTAGTGGTCGAAGGTGCGCAGCGCCGCCTCGATGGTGGGCAGCAGTTCGTCGCGGGCGGTGAAGTCCTCGAGGGCGAAGGCGGGGGACGGGTTGGCACCCAGCCCACCGGCCACGAAGACCCGAAACCCCGGCTCCACCGTGCCATCGGGCAAGGGGCGGTTGACGGCCACCACGCCCACGTCGTTGAACATGGCCTGGCCGCAGTCGGTGGTACAGCCCGAGAAGTTGATCTTGAACTTGCGGGGCAGGCGCTGGCCGTAGGGGCTGCGCAGGAAGTGCTGGAAGGCGGCGTCGGCCCAGGCCGAGATGTCGAGCACCTCGTGGGGGCAGGCGCCGGCCAGGTGGCAGCCGGTGACGTTGCGGACGGCGTCGCCGCATGCCTCGCGGCTGGTCATGCCGACCGCGGCCAGGTGGCGGAGGGCCTCGGGCGCCTGCTCCAGCTGCACGAAGTGGAACTGCACGTTCTGGCGGGTGGTGAGGTGGCCCCAGCCCCGGCTCCAGCGGTCGGCCACGTCGGCCAGGGCGTCGAGCTGCTCGGGGTCGATGGCCCCGTAGGGCGCCTTGACCCGCATCATCTGGTTGTGTCCGCCCTGGCGCTGGCCGTAGACGCCGTTGTTTAGCCGGCAGACCCGGAAGACGTCGTCGTCCAACTCGCCGGCCAGGTTGGCGGCGATGTCCCGCTCGAGCTTGGCGATGTCCCGCTCGGCGGCCTCACGGAAGTCCTGGGTGACTGGCACGCCAGAAACGGTACCACCAATGCTGACTAACCAGATCGGGTTTTCCGAGAATCCTCCGGGGGCCCGGAACGCCCTCGGTACGCTGCGGTCATGTCCGATCCTCACGTCGCGCCGAAGGCTCGCTACGACGCGGCGCTGGCCGGCGAGCTCGAGGCCGACTGGCAGGCGTGGTGGGAGCAGGACGGCACCTGGGAGGTGCCCAACCCGTCCGGGCCACTGTCGCAGGGCTGGGCCGAGGTGGCAGGGCGGCCCAAGGCCTACGTGCTCGACATGTTCCCCTACCCCTCGGGCGCTGGCCTGCACGTGGGCCACCCGCTGGGCTACATCGGCACCGACGTCTACGGCCGGTACCTGCGCATGACCGGGTGCAACGTCATCCACACCATCGGCTACGACGCCTTCGGGCTGCCGGCCGAGCAGTACGCCGTCGAGACCGGCCAGCATCCCCGGGTCACCACCGAGGCGAACATCGCCAACATGCGCCGCCAGCTCAAGCGGCTCGGGCTGGCCCACGATCACCGGCGGGCCGTCGCCACCACCGACGTGGCCTACGTGCGGTGGACCCAGTGGATCTTCCTGCAGATCTACAACAGCTGGTTCGACCCCGAGCAGCACCGGGCCCGGCCCATAGCCCAGCTCGAGGCCAAGTTGGCGGCCGAGCCCGGCTGGGCCGAGCTGTCCGAGGCCGACCGGCGCCGCCGGGTCGACGGGCACCGCCTGGCCTACCGGGCCAACGCGCTGGTCAACTGGTGCCCCGGCCTGGGCACCGTCCTGGCCAACGAGGAGGTCACCGTCGAGGGTCGCAGCGACCGGGGCAACTTCCCGGTGTACCGCCGCCCCCTCACCCAGTGGACCCTGCGCATCACCGCCTACGCCGACCGCCTGCTGGCCGACCTCGACACTCTCGACTGGCCCGAGCCCGTGAAGCTGATGCAACGCAACTGGATCGGCCGCTCCACCGGCGCCACCGTCGCCTTCGCCTCACCGGCCGGACCGATCGAGGTGTTCACCACGCGGCCTGACACGTTGTTCGGGGCCACCTTCATGGTCCTGGCCCCCGAGCACCCGCTGGTCGACGAGCTGGTGGCCGACGCCTGGCCCGACGGGACCCGGGCCGCATGGACAGGTGGCCACGCCACCCCGGCCGAGGCCGTGGCCGCCTACCGGGCCGCAGCCAGCCACACCACCGACCAGGACCGCATGTCGGACCAGCGCACCAAGACCGGGGTGTTCACCGGCGGCTGGGCCACCAACCCCACCACCGGCGGGCCGATCCCGGTGTTCGTGGCCGACTACGTGCTCATGGGCTACGGCACCGGGGCGATCATGGCCGTGCCCGCCCAGGATGAGCGCGACTGGGCCTTCGCCGAGGCCTACGACCTCGACATCGTCCGCACCGTCCAGCCGCCCGAGGGCTGGGAGGGGGGCGCCTTCACCGGCGACGGGCCGGCGGTCAACTCCACGCGGACGGCCCTGTCCCTCGACGGGATGGGGGTCGACGAGGCCAAGGCCACCATCACCGCCTGGCTCGAGCAGGAGGGCCGCGGCAAGGGGGCCGTCACCTACCGGCTACGGGACTGGCTGTTCTCCCGCCAGCGCTACTGGGGCGAGCCGTTCCCCATCGTCTACGACGACGAGGGGCTGCCCGTGGCCCTGCCCGCCTCCATGCTGCCGGTGGAGCTGCCCGAGCTCGACGACTTCGCCCCCCGCAGCCGCCCCGATAACGACACCTCCGAGCCCGAGCCCCCGCTCGGGCGCAGCCAGGAGTGGGCGCACGTCGAGCTCGACCTCGGTGACGGGCTGAAGCGCTACCGGCGCGAGCTGAACACCATGCCCCAGTGGGCCGGCAGCTGCTGGTACTACCTGCGCTACCTCGACCCCACCAACGAGGAGCGCTTCGTCGACCGCGAGGTCGAGCGCTACTGGATGGGAAGCGGAGGGACGGCCGGCGGCGTCGACCTGTACGTCGGCGGCGTCGAGCACGCCGTGCTCCACCTGCTCTACAGCCGGTTCTGGCACAAGGTGCTCTTCGACCTGGAGGAGGTGTCCACCCCCGAGCCGTTCCAGCGCCTGTTCAACCAGGGGATGATCGGCGCCGCCGCCTACCTCGACGACCGGGGCGTCTACGTGCCGGCGGCCGAGGTGGCCGACGGGCCGGACGGCACCTTCGTGCACGATGGCCAGCCCGTCAGGCGCCAGCTCGGCAAGATGGGCAAGTCGCTGAAGAACTCGGTGACCCCCGACGAGATCTACGAGGCGTACGGGGCCGACACCCTGCGGGTCTATGAGATGTCGATGGGCCCGCTCGACATGGGCCGGCCATGGAACACCCGCGACATCGTCGGATCGCACCGCCTGCTCCAGCGGGCGTGGCGGGCCGTGGTCGACGAGGACACCGGCGCCCCGCGGGTGGTCGACGAGGCCCCCGACGCGGCCACGGCCAAGGTGCTGGCCCGCACCGTCGCCGCCGTCGGCGCCGACTACGGGGCGCTGCGCTTCAACACCGCCGTGGCCAAGATCAACGAGCTGGTCAACCACCTGACCAAGTCGGGGCGCTGCGACCGTGAGTCGGCCGATACGCTGGCCCTGCTGCTGGCGCCGCTGGCCCCCCACCTGGCCGAGGAGCTGTGGCGCCGCCTGGGCCATGAGCCCTCAGTCGGCCGCCAGCCCTTCCCCGTCGCCGACCCGGCCCTGCTGGTCGACGACACCGTCACCCTGGTCGTCCAGGTCAACGGCAAGCTGCGCGACCGCATCGAGGTGACGCCACAGGTGACCGCCGAGGAGGCCGAGGCGCTGGCCCTGGCCAGCCCCAAGGTCCAGGAGCTGCTGAACGGCGGCGCCCCCCGCAAGGTCATCAGCCGCCCCCCGTCCCTGGTCAACGTCGTCCTCTGACGACGGCCTTCCGCCGGAGTGCCCACTTCTGGTCCCTCGGGGCACCAGAAGTGGGCACTCTTGGTCGCATGGACTGCGGGTCAGGGAGCCCAGATCCGATCCACGGGGAGCACGTGGATCCGGTCGCCGTAGGTGTACGAGCGTTCGCCCAGGTACAGCGCGGCGCCGGCCACGAACCGTGGGCCGATGGCGTCGCGGATCTTCACCAGGCTCTTGAGATCGCCGCCGTCGACGCGTGAGCTGGCCTTGACCTCGAAGGCGACGATCGAACCGTCGTCTCGCTCGACGATGAGGTCCACCTCGTCGCCGTCGGAGGTTCGCCAGTGGCCGAGCCCGGTGATGCCGTCCATCCAGGATGCCTGTTTGCGGATCTCACCGACGACGAAGGTCTCGAGCAGGTGTCCGAGCTCGGTGAGAGCCGCTGGATCACGACCGGCGAGACGATCGGTCGTCAAGCGGAGGAGCCGGGCTGCGACCCCTGAGTCCAGCACGTGGATCTTGGGCTTCGAGGTGGCCCGGGCTCTGAGGGTGGTGCCCCATGCCGGCAGGCGCTGGACCAGGAAGACCGACTCGAGGAGCTTGAGGTACAGCTCGCCGGTGCTCCAGTCGAGGCCGCTGGATTCGGCCGCCTTCTTGATGTTCAGGACCTGAGCGGTCTGTCCGGCGAGGCGCTCCAGGAACCGGGGCAACGACGCTCGACGCCGGAGGCTGGCCAGCTCGCCCACGTCTCGTTCGAGGGTCAACTCGAGGTAGTCGTCGAACCACCGCCCTCGTGCGGCGTCCCGGGTCCTGGCCAGGGCGAGCGGAAACCCACCCCGAACGATCCGCTCCACCGAGGCCGCCCGCGTTTCGTTGGAACCCTCGCCGACGGTCACGTCGGCCGGCCGTTCGAAGAGGTCATCGAGCAGGTGCTCGGTCGCTCCATCGAGCTCTCCCTGGGAGAGGGGGAGCACGTCGATCCGGTGGAGCCGGCCGGTGAGAGCCTGGGCGGCGGCGGGAAGTGCGTCGTGGCGCGTCGACCCGGCCAGGACGAACCGTCCCGGCCGAAGGTCGCGGTTCAGCTCGGCCTTGATCGCCGCGAGAACGTCGGGGACATGCTGGTACTCATCGATGAGGATCGGCCCGGGGCCCCGGACGAGGAATGCGGGGTCAGCCGATGCTGCGGCCCGAGTGCCAAGATCATCGAGGTCGAGGAGCTCACCTCCACACCTGGCGGCGAGTGCGATGAGCAGCCGCGACTTGCCGACGGTCCTGGGGCCCTGGAGGAGCACGACCGGCTCGTCGCCCATCCGAGACTCGACGATGGGCAGCAGTCGCCGGATGACCTCCTCTGCGCGCTCCTTCCTCACGGATCCGGATGCTACCGCCCGAAGTCAGATTTCCGAGGGTGTATCCACGCGATTGTCGAGGCACATCCGTTCGGAAAAGCGAGCGGTCATCTCCGAGGCCTGTCGAACGGCATCAGGGGATTCCTGGGCGCTGCACCACGAGGCTGAAGCTCAGGGGGACCCGGGGCCGACGCGAAGGCGAGGACCACCGATGAGATTCGGTCTGCTCCAGCCAGGGGAACTGGGGCCAGAGGGTCCAGTCGTGCTCGATCAATGAGGTCAGCTGCAAGCCGTTGTCGAGCAGTGCGGTCACGACCTCACCGATGGAGTGGTTCCACTCGTAGGTCCGCTGGTGGCACAGAGCTGCGCCGCTTTCGGTGTAGGTCACCTCGGCGTCCTGCTCATGAGGCGCTGGCTCCTCGAAGTAGCTCCGGTCGACCCGAAGGCCGACCTCGCTCATGGCCAGGGCCAGGGGGTGGACGTCGTGAAGATGGAGCCGGCCGCCGGGCCGCAGGAGCGCGGCGACCTGGTTGGCCCATCGCTGGACGCTGGGCAGCCAACACAGCGAGCCGAGGCTTACGTAGGCGAGGTCGAAGGTTTGCGGAGCCAGCGCCGCTGCCGCGTGGAGCACGTCGGCGACGACGAAGCGGGATCGCTCGCCCAGCCCGGCCCGGCTCGCGAGCGCCTTGGCCTCGGTGATCGCCGCAGGCGAGAAGTCCAGGCCGGTTACCCGTGCCCCGTCCTGAGCGAGCTGGAGGGTCTCCAGGCCAAAGTGGCACTGCAGGTGCACCAGATCAAGCCCTGCGACCTCGCCCAGGGCGCGGTGCACGCTCCACCGAGTCCGCTCGCCGGCCAGCCAACCCTCGACGTCATAGAAGCTGGAGGCGGCGTGAACCGCCACGCGATCGTCCCAGTTGGCCCGGTTGGCCGAGAGGAACGCCTCCACCGTGGCTCAGGCGCGGAGGAGCTCGGCGGTGCGGAAGGCGAGGTCGAGGGACTGGCGGGCGTTGAGGCGGGGGTCGCAGGCGCTGGTGTAGTGGACGTCGAGCTGCTCCTCGAGGACGTCCTCGCCGCCGCCGAGGCACTCGGTGACGTCGTCGCCGGTCAGCTCGCAGTGGAGGCCGCCGGGCCACACGCCCTCGGCGCGGCACACCTCGAAGAAGCCGGCCATCTCGTCGACGACCACCTCGAAGCGGCGTGTCTTGCGGCCGGCGCTGGCGGTGAAGGTGTTGCCGTGCATGGGGTCGCAGGCCCACACCACGGGGATGCCCTCGTCGGTCACGGCCCGGACGATCGCCGGCAGGGCGTGGCGCACCTGGCCGGCGCCCATGCGGCAGATGAAGGTGAGGCGCCCCGGCACCCGGTCGGGGTTGAGCCGGCGGGCGAGGGCCACCGCCGCCGCGGGGGTGGCCGAGGGACCGAGCTTCACGCCGATCGGGTTGCCCACGCCTTCGAGGAAGGCGACGTGGGCGTGGTCGAGCTGGCGGGTGCGCTCGCCGATCCACAGCATGTGGGCGCTGCAGTCGTACCAGTCGCCGGTGAGGGAGTCGCAGCGGGTGAGGGATTCCTCGTAGCCGAGCAGGAGCGCCTCGTGCGAGGTCCAGAAGTCGACCTGGTGGAGGCCGGTCTCGCGGTCGAGGTCGATGCCGCAGGCCCGCATGAAGGACATGGCCCGGTCGATCTCGCCCGCCAGCTGGTCGTAGCGCCGCCCCTGGGGGCTGGTGGTGACGAACTGCTGGTTCCAGGTGTGGACCCGGCTGAGGTCGGCGAAGCCGCCCTTGGTGAAGGCCCGCAGGAGGTTGAGGGTGGAGGCGGCCTGGTGGTAGGCCTGCACCAGCCGGCGGGGATCGGGGGTGCGGGCCTCGGCCGTGGGGGCGTCGTCGTTGACGCTGTGGCCCCGGAAGCTGGGCAGCTCGACGCCGTTGACCAGCTCGGTGTCGGCGGAGCGGGGCTTGGCGAACTGGCCGGCGATGCGCCCGACCTTCACCACGGGCACCCCGCTCGAGTAGGTGAGGACCACCGCCATCTGCAGGATGACCTTCAGCTTGTCCCGGATGGCGTCGGCCGAGAAGTCAGAGAAGCTCTCGGCGCAGTCGCCGGCCTGGAGGAGGAAGGCCCGGCCGGAGGCGACCTCGCCCAGCGCCTCGGTCAGCTGGCGGGCTTCGCCGGCGAAGACCAGGGGCGGCACCGAGGCCAGGTGCTTCTCGGCCTGCTGCACCGCCGCCGGATCGGGCCACTGGGGCTGCTGCACGACCGGCAGGTCGCGCCACGCCGCCGGTGTCCAGGTCTGTGCCACAGGGCCATGATCCCGCGCCGGGGGCCGTTTCAGCAAAGGCCTGCCTCGGGAGCGCCCGCGCCTCTTGCTCGTGGAACGTTTCACCTCTAGCCTCCGGCCGCATGGAGCGGGGAGCGCGGGTGCGCCTGGTCGACGTCGCCCAAGCGGCCGGCGTCTCCCTCTCGGCCGCCAGCGTGGCCCTGAACGGGCGTCCGGGGGTCAGCGAGCCGACCCGGGCCAAGGTGCGGGCGGTGGCCCGAAAGCTCGGGTACGTGGCCGACGCCTCGGCGGCCTCGATGCGCAGCGGGCGCACCAAGATCATCGCCTTTGTGGCCGAGGACACCTCGGGCGACCCCCTGCCCGGCATGGCCGCCGCCGCCGTCGACGCCGGCCACCTCCTCGTGGTCGCCCCGCCCGGCAGCATCGCCTTCCTCGTGGGCCGGGGGGTCGACGGCCTGGTCGTCTCGGGCAGCGACAAGACGGCCACCGCCTGGGCCCGTACCGGCCGGCCTCTGGTGGTGCTGGGCGACGGTCGGGTGCCCCGGGGGGCCACCCGGGTGCCGGCGGGCTCCGGTTCCGAGGCCGTCGCCGCCCTCACCGGCCTGGCCTAGGCCCGGCCTTCGTGCAGCCGTTCCGGTTCGCCGTCCAGATGGAGGGAGCGCCGTCGGGCCGGGCGTGGCGGGAACGGGCCCGCCAGATCGAGTCCCTCGGCTACTCCACCCTCTATGTGCCGGACCACCTCGGCGACCAGTGGGGGCCCATGGTGGCGCTCACCGCCGCGGCGGAGGCGACCACGACCCTGAACGTGGGGGCCCTGGTCTACGACAACGACTACCGCCACCCGGTGGTCCTGGCCAAGGAGATGGCCACCCTCGACCTGCTCAGCGAAGGCCGCCTGGAGGTCGGCCTCGGCGCCGGCTGGATGCGATCGGACTACGAGCAGTCGGGCATCGCCTACGACGAGCCGGCCGTGCGGGTGGCCCGCTTCGAGGAGGCCGTGCAGATCATCGAGGCCCTGTGGGTCGACGGCACCTGCACCTTCTCCGGCCGGCACTACAACGTGGAGGGGGCCGTCGGGATGCCCCGCCCCTTCCGCCAGCCCCGGCCCACCCTGGTGCTGGGCGGGGGTGGCCGGAGGGTGCTCGGCATCGCCGCCCGCCACGCCGACATCGTCGGGGTGAACGCCGACCTGCGGGCCGGCCACGTCGGACCCGAGGTGGCCGCCAGCGTGACCGCCGAGCGCTTCGACGAGCGGATCGGGTGGGTCCGGGCGGCCGCCGGCGACCGCTTCGCCAGCCTCGAGCTGCAGGTCCTCGCCTTTGTGACGGCCATCACCGATGACCGCCAGGCCATGGCTGAGGCGATCGCCCCCGGCTTCGGGCTGACCGCCGAGGCGGCGCTGGAGGTGCCGATGGTCGTGGTCGGCACCGTCGACCAGGTGTGCGACACGCTCCAGGCCCGCCGCGACCGCTACGGCTTCTCCTACTACGTCTTCCACGAGCAGGACATCGAGCCCTTCGCCCCGGTGGTCGCCCGGCTCGCCGGGACATGACGGCGCTCGGGGTGCTCGGGGGCACCTTCGACCCCATCCACGTCGGCCACCTGGTGGCCGCGGTGAACGTGCGCCATGCCCTCGACCTCGACCTGGTGCTGCTGGTGGTGGCCAACCGGCCGTGGCAGAAGGAGGGGACGCGCCCGGTGACCCCGGCCGCCGACCGCCTGGCCGTGGTCCGCGCCGCCGTCGGCCAGGTCCCTGGCGTCGAGGCCAGCGATCTGGAGGTCGCCCGCAGCGGGATCAGCTACACCGCCGACACCCTGGCCGCCCTCCACGCCGCTGAGCCCGACGCCGACCTGGTCCTGATCATCGGGGCCGACGTCGCCGCCACCCTGCCCACCTGGGAGCGGCTGGACGAGGTGCGGGCCCATTGCCGGCTGGCCGTGGTGAACCGCCCGGGGGCGCCCCCGCCACGGGTGCCCACGGGCTGGCGGGCCGAGGTGGTGGAGATCCCCGCCCTGGAGGTGTCGTCGACCGACCTGCGGGCCCGGGTGGCCGACGGGCGACCCCTCGACTACCTGGTGCCCGAGGCCGCGGTGCGCGAGATGCGACGACGCGGGTTGTACGCTCCAGAGCGGATGGACGAGCGGCCGCTTGCGGGTCCCGAGGCGTGATCGCAACGCCGCGGCGCCAGGGGCCCCCTGCGTCGCCCCGGTTGCCGCGACGCCCGTCCACCCCCGGTCGACCCGTCCCTGCGGCGACGGGCCGCCCCGCACCACCGAACCGCCCTGCTCACCACGTCACCCTGGAGGTACTACCTTGACCCTGACCCAGCCCGACCCCTTCGAGGTCTGCCGCGTCGCGGCCCAGGCCGCCGCCGACAAGAAGGCCGAACGTCCGGTGATCCTGGACGTCGGCCCGCTGCTCGGCATCGTCGATGCGTTCGTCATCTGCTCGGCCGGCAACGACCGACTGGTGCGCACCATCGCCGAGGAGGTCGAGGCCGTGGTCCGGGAGCAGGCCGGCGTCTCGCCCCTGCGAGTCGAGGGCAAGAACCAGGCCACCTGGATCCTCCTCGACTACGGCGACTTCGTCGTCCACGTCTTTCTGGAGGAGTGGCGGACCTACTACGACCTCGAGCACCTCTGGAAGGACAGCCCCCGGGTGGCCTGGGACGTGGAGCTCGCCGTCGGCGACTGAGCGCAGCCTCCGAACATCTCATGTTCAGATACATCGAAAGGATATGTGGAGCTAGAGAGAATCGAACTCTCGACCCCTTCCATGCCATGGAAGTGCTCTACCAACTGAGCTATAGCCCCGTGTTGCGGACTGGGAACCGTAGCACCTGGCCCAGGGCGGTCGGCGAGGCGGTCGCAGACGATGCACATGATCGAAGGGTACGGACGGCCGTGACAGCGGGGCAGACTGCGGGGCATGCCCGCCGACCGCCTGACCGTGGCCGCCATCGCCGACGGCTATGTCGAGGAGCTGTGCGCCCTGGAGCCGATCTCGGCCACCTTCCTCGGGGTGGCCGGGCACGACCACGAGCTCGGCGACCTGTCGCCGGCCGGGGTGGCGGCCAGCGAGGCGCTGCTGCGGCGCACCCTGGCCGACCTGGCTGCGGCAACGCCGACGACCGATCGGGAGCGCACCGCCTCGGCCCTGATGCTGGAGCGCCTCGGGCTCGAGCTGGAGCGGTGCGAGGCCGGCCTCCCCTACGGGAACCTCAACGTGCTGGCCAGCGGGCCCCAGGCGGTGCGGGGAGTCTTCGACCTGATGCCCACCGACAGCGCCGAGCAGCGGGCCGTCCTGGCGGCCCGCATGGCCGCGGTGCCCGCCGCCCTGGACGGCCTGGCCGAGACCTACCGGGAGGGCGTGCGGCGGGGGGTGGTGCCGGCCCGGCGCCAGGTCGTCGAGGTCGCCGCCCAGTGCCGCCGCTGGGCCGGGACCGCGGAGGCGCCCGGCTACTTCGCCACCCTGGTCGGCCCCCTCGACGCCGACGGGCTGGCCGGCCCGGCCGCCGCCGCCGATCAGGCCTACGGCGCCCTGGCCCACCACCTGGACGACGAGCTGGCCCCGGCCGCCAGCGAGGACGACGCCGTCGGCCCCGACCGTTACCCGCTCGAGGCCCGGGTGTTCACCGGCGCCCAGCTCGACCTGGCCGAGACCTACTCCTGGGGCTGGGACGAGCTGGCCCGCATCGAGGTGGAGAAGGCGGCGGTGGCCGACGCCATCGTCCCGGGCGGGTCGGTGGCCGACGCCACGGCCGCCCTGAACGCCCAGCCCGAGCGGATCGTGCACGGGGCCGACGGCCTGCAGGCGTGGATGCAGGAGCTCTCCGACGCCGCCGTCGCCGCCTTGAACGGCACCCACTTCGACATCCCCGCTTCGATCTCGTCGCTTCGCTGCGCCATCGCCCCGCCGGGCGGGAACGCCGTGGCCTACTACACCGGCCCGTCGGAGGACCTCAGCCGCCCCGGCACGATGTGGTGGTCGCTGGCCCCCGGCCAGGAGGAGTTCTCCACCTGGCAGGAGGTGACCACCGTGTACCACGAGGGCGTGCCCGGCCACCACCTCCAGGTGGCCCAGGTGGCGCTGAACGCGGCCAACCTCACCCGGTTCCAGCGGATCGCCTGCTTCGTGAGCGGCCACGGCGAGGGCTGGGCGCTGTACGCCGAGCGGCTGATGGACGAGCTCGGCTTCCTCGAGGACCCGGGCAACCGGCTGGGCATGCTCGACGCCCAGGCCCTGCGGGCGACCCGGGTCGTCCTTGACATCGGCGCCCACCTCCGGCTGCCCATCCCGCCCAACCCCTTCGGGTGGCGTGAGGGCGAGGGGTGGACGGCGGCGACGATGCGCGAGCTGCTGGGCGCCCACACCCTGCTCGAGCCGGCCTACGTGGCCGACGAGGTCAACCGCTACCTGGGCTGGCCCGGCCAGGCCATCTCCTACAAGGTGGGGGAGCGGGTGTGGCTCCAGGCCCGGGCCGACGCCCGCCGCCGCCAGGGCGACGCCTTTGACCTCAAGGCGTTCCACGCCGCCGCCCTCGACCTCGGGCCCCTCGGGCTCGACCAGCTGCGCACGGAGATGGCACGGCTCGGGTAGCGCTGGCCGGGGCCGCCGATCCGTGGGAGGTCGCCGCCCACCTGCACGACGAGGCCTGGGCCGTGGCCCTCATCGGCGACTGGGCCGGCGGCGGCGCCGTCCTGGCCGACCGCCCGGCCGAGGTGGCCGACCCCGACGACGACCCCTTCGCCGTCCTCGACCGCAGCACCGCCGGCACCTGGGCCGGGTGGCTGGGCTACCGGCTGGGCCAGCGCCTCGAAAGGCTCCCGCCCGACGGCGACCGACCGGTGCCGCGACCGGCGGCGATGCTGGCCCGGTTCGAGTCGGTGTGCCGCTGCGACGGCGACGGGCGCTGGTGGGTGGAGTCGGTGGGCCCATCCGACCCGGCCACGGTCCTGCGATGGCAGGCCCGCCTCGACCGGCCGGGCGTGGCCCCGCCCTGGTCGGCCGGTCCGCTCACCGCCCGGCCGGGCCGCTCCGGCCACATCGGCTCGGTAGAGGAGGCGGTGCTGCGCATCGCCGCCGGCCAGCTGTACCAGGCCAACGTCTGCCTGCGGCTGGAGGCCGGCTTCACCGGCTCGGCCCTGGGCCTGTGGTGCGAGGCCGGCGCCCGCCTCCGCCCGGCCCGGGCCGCCTTCGTCGGCACCGGCGAGGGGGCGGTGGCCAGCCTGTCGCCCGAGGTCTTCCTCGTCCGCCACGGTCGGAGCGTGCGCAGCGAGCCCATCAAGGGCACCCGGCCTCTCACCGAAGCCGGCCGGGCCGACCTGCTGGCCGCCGGCAAGGACCGGGCCGAGCACGTGATGATCGTCGACCTGGTCCGCAACGACCTGGGCCGGGTGTGCGTCCCCGGCTCGGTGCACGTGCCCCGGCTGGCCCAGGCCGAGCCCCGGGCCGGTGTGTGGCACCTGGTGTCCAGCGTCGAGGGCACGCTGGCCGAGGGGCGGGGCGACGGCGACCTGGTGCGGGCCTGCTTCCCGCCGGGCTCGGTGACCGGGGCGCCCAAGGTGGCGGCCGAGGCGCTGTGCCAGCGGCTGGAGCCCACCGCCCGCGAGGCCTACTGCGGGGCCGTCGGGTTCGCCTCGCCCGACCACGGCCTCGAGCTGAACGTGGCCATCCGCACATTCGAGGTGGCCGGCGGACGGCTGTGGTTCGGCGTGGGCGGCGGGGTGGTGGCCGGCAGCGACGGCGCCGCCGAGTGGGACGAGTGCCGAGCCAAGGCGGCACCGGTGCTGGCCGCCGCCGGCCTGCCGGCGTGGGACGAGCCCCGGCCGTCAGGCCGAGGGTCCGGGCCTGCGTTCGACACCGTCCTGGTGGTCGACGGCACCGTGGTCGAGGGCGCCGCCCACCTGGAACGTTTCCGCGGCTCGACCGACATCGACGCCGGACCGGCAATGGCGGCCGCCGTCGCCCGACCGGATGCTGCCACCGGACCTCAGCCGGCGGACATCGCCGCCCGGGCTGGGCGGATCCCGACCGGTCCCGGCGCATGGCGCCTCCGGCTTGACGAGGCGGACGGCAAGGTCGTCATCACCACCTCACCCGCGCAGCGACCAGCTGTGTTCGAGGGCCGCTGGGACGAGGCCGAGATCACCCTGGTCGAGGTGCCGGACGGACTGGGGCCGCACAAGTGGGCCGATCGCTCGCTGGGGCAGGACCTCGAGCGCCGGCACGCCCCGTTCGTCCCGGTGCTGTGCGAGGCAGGCGAGGTGCTCGAGGCTACCTGGGCCAACGTCCTGGCCGTGATCGGTGGCCGCCTGTGCACCCCCCCGCTCGACGGCCGCATCCTCCCCGGGGTCACCCGCCGGGCCGTGCTCGACGTTGCCGTCGACCTCGGGGTGCCCGTCGCCATCGGCCCGCTGTGGGTCGACCAGCTGGCCACGGCCGACGCCGTGCTGCTGACCAGCGCCGTCCGGGGCCTGGTGTGGGTGCGGGCCGTCGAAGGCCGGCGCCGGTTCGACGGCCCCCACGAGCTGGTGGCGACCCTGGCCGGCGCCCTCGGCCGGCGCTGGTCGTCCTAGGGCTCACCGTCGTCCCGGCCGACCCCGCACAGCGCTGGCGGCGAGACGGCTGACCACCATAGAAAGCGCTTCCGCCGGAAGCGTTCGCAGGAGCCTCGTCGGTGATCGGCAAGCCCATCGAGGCGAAGCTCGACGAACTAGGAGCATGCTGAAGTAGGCGGCTCGGCTGCGCGGGTCTGGCGTCGTCGCAGCTCACGGGCGATGTGGCGGCGCACGCCTCGCTCTTCTTCAGCACACTCCCAGTTGCGGGCCGCTCAGCGGGCGGAGCGCCCCCGGAAGATGCTGTAGCCGCCAGGGCCCACCAGGCAGGCGACCACGATGAGGACGATCCCGAGGATGATCTGGCCCTGCAGGAGCTGGACCACGCCGAAGATGGCGAGGATGACGGCGACGATCCACAAGATGAAGTTCATGGCTCGGCTGTTCCCCGCCACGGCCCGTCTCACGCAGGAACGGCCCGAAATGCGGTGTCCGGCCTACTGCTCGCGCAGGAAGCGCTCCAGCTCGTCGGCCAGCTCGTCGCCACTGGGCAGGTCGGTGGGCATCGGTCCGGAGATCCGGCCCAGGTCGGCATCCCACTGCTGCTCCAGGGCCCGCAGCATGGCGCTGTGCTGGTCGCTGTTGGAGATCAGCGAGTCGATCCGCTCGTTGGTCTCGGTGGCCGCCGCCTGCAGCTCGGCGGCGTCGATGTCGATCCCGGTCATCAGCCGGAGCCCGTCGAGGATGGCCACTGAGGCCGCGGGGTAAGGGAGGTTGGCGATGTAGTGGGGGACCCGGGCCCACAGGCCGGTGGCGGGCCGGCCGTCGGCCCCCATGGCCTGCTCGATGGCGGCGTGGATCCCCCCGGGGACCTCGATGGTGCCGGGCACGAACCCGACAACGTCGGCCAGCTCCCGTGAGGTTGCGGTCGCGGCCAGCCGCACCGGCCGGGTGTGGGGGACCGGGGCGGGAAAGGCGCCGAAGCCGACGGTCATGGTGACCGACAGCTCGGTGGCCAGGCGCAGCACGTCGTCGGTAAAGGCGTGCCAGCGCAGGTCGGGCTCGGGGCCGGTGAGCAGCACCACCCCGGTGCCGAAGCGGTCGGTGCCGGCCCGCACCTCGATGGTGGGCCACGTGATGGCTTCGTGCACCCCGTCGGTGAGCTGCACGATCGGCCGCCGGGCCCGGGCGTCGACCAGGGCGTCGCTGTCGAAGGTCCCGATGACCTCGGTGGTGGTGTCGGCCAGGACGGCAGCCATGGCTGCGGCTCCGCCGGCGCCGGCGTCGATCCACCCTTCGAGACCGAGGACGAGCACCCGGTCCATGAGAGGGGGTTTGCCGGTCAGGTCGTACAGGGCCACCCGGGAACCCTAGGGCCGCCGCCGGGCCGGAACATCGGCCGACGCGTGTACGTTCCCCCTCCCGTGGCCCTCGACGTGACCGATGCGACGTTCCAGTCCGCTGTCTACGACCGTTCCTTCCAGGTGCCCGTGGTGGTCGACCTGTGGGCCGAGTGGTGCGGCCCCTGCCGCCAGCTCGGCCCGGTGCTCGAGAAGGTGGTGGGCGAGACGGGCGGCGCCGTCGAGCTGGCGAAGGTCGACGTCGACGCCAGCCCGCAGGTGGCCACCATGTTCAAGGTGCAGTCCATCCCCGCGGTGTTCGCGGTGGTGAAGGGCCAGGTCACCGACCAGTTCGTCGGCGCTCTGCCCGAGGCCCAGCTGCGGGAGTTCGTGGCTCGCCTGGCCCCGGCCCTGAACCCCGTCGACACCCTGGTCGAGGCGGGCGACGAGGACTCGCTGCGGCAGGCCCTCGAGCTGGACCCTGGCCATCTGGCCGCCACCCTGGCCCTGGCCGGCCTGCACGTCGACCGGGGCGACGGTGACGCTGCGCTGGCCCTCCTCGACAAGGTGCCCGAGACCGCCGAGGTGCATCACCTGAAGGCCCGGGCCCGCAACCCCGAACTGCCCGCCGACGTCGATGCCCGCCTGGGCGAGCTGCTGGGCCAGGTGAAGGCCGACGAGGGGGCTCGCAAGGAGTACCTCGACCTGCTCGAGGTGCTCGGTCCCGAGGATCCCCGCACCGCCGCCTGGCGCAAGCGGCTCACGACCACGCTGTTCTAGCGGCGCGGTTCTGAGGCGGCGTCAGCCATGCGCATCATCCGCCACGAGGGGGCGGTGCTGGTGGTGGGCGGCCCGCTGCCGCCCGGTGCCGACGGCCTGACGATCGGCCGCTTCGTCATGGTGCGCAAGGGCCACGAGCACAGCCCCTACCTCCTGGCCCACGAGCTGGTTCACGTGCGCCAGTACCGGGATCGGGGCACCCTGCGGTTCCTGGCCGGGTACCTGGGCCGTTACCTGCTGCTGCGCCTCGACGGCTGGGGCCACGACGCCGCCTACCGTCGCCTCCCCGAGGAGATCGAGGCCGACTGGGAAGCGCGCCGCCAGCTCTGCCTCGGGACCCCGCCTCAAGGCACCAGGGTCGACCAGGCCCTGGTGGCCTCGTCGTAGGAGCAGACGGCCGGTCTTTCGCCGTGCCGACTCCTCCCCCACCCACGAGCAGGACGAGGATCGCCGTCCAGGCCGTGGAGCAGGACGATGAGACGGGCTTCGCCCCGGTGCGCAGACGGTTCGGATGTCGGCTCGCCGGCTGCGCCCGTCCTCGTGGTCGGAGCGGCCGGAGCAGCAGGCGCAATCGCCGGGGACCCGTCACCCACCCCGCGTCACCGTAGCCCTGCGGCCTGCCGTCGAGAGCGGCACCAGCCCTGGTGGGCGGAACCCGCGAACCTAGGATCGGCCCGTGCGAGCCCTCGTCGTGGTCCCCACCTACAACGAGCGGGCGAACATCGAGGAGGTGGTGCGGCGGGCGCGTGCCGCGGCGCCGGAGGCCGAGGTGCTCGTCGTCGACGACGGCAGCCCCGACGGCACGGCCGACGAGGCCGAGGCGCTGGCCGCCGAGCTGGGCGGCATCCACGTGCTGCGCCGTACGGAGAAGTCGGGTCTCGGCGCCGCCTACCGGGCCGGCTTCACGTGGGGTTTGGCCCGTGGCTTCGACGTCCTGGTGGAGATTGACGCCGACCTGTCCCACGACCCGGGTGCGCTCCCGTCGCTCCTCGGGGCGCTGGCCGGCGGGGCCGACCTGGTGATTGGCAGCCGCTACGTCCCCGGTGGGACGATCCCGAACTGGCCGTGGTACCGCCGGGCCCTGTCGAGGTACGGGAACGTCTACGCCAATCTCGCCCTCGGCCTCGGGGTGAACGACGCCACCGCCGGCTACCGCGCCTATCGGGGAGACCTCCTCGTCCTGCTCGACATCAGCCACTTCCGCAGTACGGGCTACACCTTCCAGATCGAGTCGACCTACCGCGTCCGTCGGGCCGGGGGGAAGGTGGTCGAGGTGCCGATCTCCTTCACCGACCGGGTTCACGGCACCTCGAAGATGTCGTCGCGGATCATCTTCGAGGCGCTCATCCTGGTGACGCACTGGGCCGTGCGCGACCGGCTTCTCGGCCGGCGGCGAGCGCCGCATCCCTGAGCCACACTTCGGGTCGGGGGACGGTACGATCCCGGCCGCAGCGCTTCCCCCTCGCTGGACAGCCCGTTCGTGTCCTGAGGAGTTGGCGCCATGCCCGACGCCCCGTTGCCCCCGTTGCCCCCCGAGGGCCAGCCCCCGTGGCGGAGCTGGCTCGACGAGCTGCGCCAGGGGGTGTCCGTGCGGCCCGGGATCGTGGTGGTGGCCGTGCTCGGCGTCGCCCTGGTGGCGGCCGGGGTGGTGCTGCTGCGGCCCGCCGCTCCCGTCACCGTGGCCACCCTGCCGACGGCGGTGCCGGCGCCGTCCGAGCCGGACGAGCCGGCTGAGCCCGCCGGCCGGTCCGGGCCCCGGGCGGGGCAGGAGGAGGTGCTGGTGGTCGACGTCACCGGGGCCGGGGTCCGGCCCGGCCTGGTCCGCCTGCGCAGCGGCGACCGTGTGGCCGACGCCGTCGCTGCGGCTGGCGGACCCACGGCCGAGGCCGAGACCTCCGGGCTGAACCAGGCCCGGGTGGTAACCGACGGAGAGCAGGTGCGGGTGCCACGGGCCGGCGAGGCGCCGCCGCCCCCTCCGCCCGGCTCGGCTTCAGGCGGAGCCGGGACCGCCGGGGCCGGTGGTGCTCCGGTCGACCTCAACCGAGCCACGCTCGCCGAGCTCGACACTCTGCCCGGGGTCGGGCCGGCGACCGCGACGGCGATCATCGCCTGGCGCGACGAGCACGGCCGGTTCCGACGGGTCGACGACCTGTTGGAGGTGCCGGGCATCGGGCCGGCCCGCCTCGAGCGGCTCCGGCCGCTGGTGCGCGTGTAGCCGACCAACGGCCACGCCGACCCTGGCCACCGGGAACGCCGGCGACCGCCTCGCCTGTGGGGTGCTGACCGCCCGCTGAGCCCTGGCGCCGCCGGGTAAGGTTCAGCCGGGCTTCCCCCTCGCTGGACGATCTGTCAACCCGAGGAGGACGCCGATGCCCGGCGCTCCGCTGCCGACCGCCTGCCGGGCGGCGTGATGGAGGACCGCCACTGCGTGGCGCTGGCCGTGCTC